>JBBDXV010000287.1:0-3197 GCA_040902165.1 Pseudohongiellaceae bacterium | reverse complement strand
CGGATCAGCTCGATAGGGGCACCGAAATTCTGCGGCTCGATATAAAGCACTGCCCGCAGTCGCGTTCCCTCCGCTTCCAGCGAATAGATTTCCTCGGTAAAGCCGCCGTCGCGGGGCCGGGCCTCTACCAGCAGAGTGTCAGCTTCCCAGCTGGCAAAAGAATAATCGACCCCACCCTCACGAAAATAATCACTGACACCGGTACTGCGGGTACGGCCATCGGTAAAGAATACGCGCTGGTAATTATCCTCGTAGCCAAACCTGAATTCGGGATCGTTGAAGTCGATGGTCAGCACATCGTCATAGGACATGCGGTCATACAGTTCATGTTCTGCCGGGCCGCCACGATAATAGTCTTCCGCGCGGCGCCCGAACCAGCGGCGCTCCACCTTGCCGCCCGCCGACTTGATGGCAGCTTCCACCTGATCGTCGGTATTCTGGCTCAATGCTTCATTCACCAGCCAGGTGCCGATTATCAACTTTTTGATGTCAGGCGGCTCCTTATCCTGGGCATTTACCGGGGTCAGGCATAATCCCAGCAGGATTGCGCCGAGTCCGGGCAGAACGCGATGTCTTACAGTGGTAGGCGTCATGATCATGTCTGGAGAATAGAAGCTGGGTCAGCAAATGTCTACCGGCAAAGGCAGGCGCAGTTCACCGTACGATAATCTGGCGGCTGCGACATCATGCAGTCGTGGAATCGACGTGCCGGCATGGTTATACTCGCCAGACCTTTACCGTTGTTCTTTCCAGGGATCCTCTTATGTTCAGACACAACATGCTGTTATCCGCCATCGCTGCCACAGTGCTATTGCAGGCAGGCGGCGTAAACCCGGTATTCGCGCAATCTTCCGATCAGGCACTGGCCATCGAGATTCCAGGTTCTGGAGATTATCACCGGGCGATTTCCACGGATTCGGCCGAGGCGCAGAAATTCTATGATCAGGGTCTGCGTATGACCTGGAGTTTTTATTTCCCGGAAGCCATCGCCTCATTTCAGGAAGCATCACGACTTGATCCCGACCATCCGATGCCCTGGTTCGGTATTGCCCATGCTGCCGGCCCCAATCCCAACAGTCGCTATGCCAATCTGCCGGATGACCCGCAAGGCGCCGGACTGGAAGCGATCACCGCAGCGATGTCGCTGATTGCCAACGGCAGCCAGCTTGAACAGGACATGATCCGGGCTTTGAATGTGTTGTATGACAAGACTGCCAACCCGGACAACCGCCAGCGGGATACGGCTTTCCTGAATGCCATGGGCGAGCTGCATACGAAATATCCTGATGATCCCGACATCGCCACGATGTTCGCCTCAGCCTATATGTCGATGGGTCGCTGGGATTACTGGAACTCTGATGGATCGCCCAAACCCGGTACCGCCGCTGCCGTAGCCGCCCTGGAACATGCCATGCTGGTGGAGCCCTATCATCCCGGCGCGAATCACATGTATATCCATCTGATGGAAGCTTCGATGCAACCCGAGAAAGCCCTGGCTGCTGCCCACAAGCTGGAGACCACAGTGCCTATCGCCGGTCATATGGTGCATATGCCAGGTCACATCTACCTGCGCGTTGGAGATTATGAGCGGGCAATAGATATCAATGAGCGCTCCCAGGTTGTCGACCACCAGTTTGCCGAAATCTGGGGCGATACGAATTTCCCCAATATCGGCACCTACTCACTGTCGCATCGAACCCATGCGCCTCACGCCCAGGATTTTGTCCGCTATGCTGCCAGTCTGCAGGGCACCTATGCAAAAGCGATCGAGGCGGCGGAACGCGGTGCGGCCAGTGTTGGTACTGCTCCTGAAGCAGTCAATCGCGGCCAGAAGAGAGTCGCCAATGCCTGGCTGGTCGACAAGATGTTCGGCAAATGGGACCGGCTGTTGGGCATGGAACAGAGCCATAGCGGTACGCCCTATCTTGATGGTATGTGGAGCTATGTGATCGGCAGCGCCTATGTGGGAACCAATCAGGTGCCACGCGCCGAGCTTGAGTTGCAGAATCTGCGCCGTCAGGCAGCGGATGAAACCGTTGACCAGACCGGCGTAGGTCCGACACCGGCATCACAGATTCTGAACATTGCCGGTTTCGCCCTCGAAGGTGAAATCAAGGAAGCCCAGGGCGATCTCGACGGCGCCATTGAAGCGTTCAACCGTGCCGTGCAGCTCGAAGACCGCAACAATTACACCGAGCCACCCGACTGGACTCAACCTATCAGGCATTATTTGGGAGCGGCATTGTTGTCCGCCGGGCGTGCCGAAGATGCGGAAACGGTTTACCGGCAGGACCTTGAGTGGAATCAGTTCAACGGCTGGTCGACTTATGGCCTGTACCAGTCGCTCGAAGCACAGGGTCGGACCGAGGAAGCGGTTATCGTCAAGCGCCAGTTTGAAAGCCTGTGGCGCAATGCCGATGTGATGCTGGAACGATCGCGATTCTGACCGGCTGACCAGGCAGGCATTTCTGTACTGGCTTCAAGCGAGCAGCTAGAATCGCCTCCTGAGTCTACCTACAAGCGGTCACCGTGAAACAAATTATTCCAAAAATCAAATTCCATACGGTCAAGTCCCTGACCCGCCTGGATATTGAAGCCCTGGACAATGGAATCAGGCAGGTCCTCAGGGAAACCCCGGATTACGGCAAAAGCAATCTGGCTTCCGTCAGCGAAGCCAAGCTCGCAGCGGCTGAACGTTTCATGCTCAATATGAATGCCTGTTTCGACGCGCTGATCGATCCAACCCCCAAGGAAATCAGGGAATCGGACTACAACAATGCCGAGGACGTCAAGCAGGATCACAGGGAAGCGGCCATCGCCATGGAGGGGATGATTGCCCACGCCCGAAATGTTGATATTCAGGAATACATCAGCTTTGCAGCCCGGCTCAATTCGCTGTCGCCAGAACTGGTATTGGATGAAACCAACAATCCGCTGGACCCGGAGCAAATCGGCAATGCCTTCGTTGACGCAGTCAGCATCATGGAGCTCAACGGCAAGGATCTGCTGACGTTCTATCGCGAGTTCAACAAGGCGGTATTTCACCAGCTGGAGCCGGTACTGGCCGAGGCCAACAGGATTCTGGTCGAACTCGGTGTGTTACCGGACCTTGTTATCAAGGCCCGCAGCAGCAGGGAACAGCGCCATAAACGCTCGCAACGACGACCGACGATGGACCGTGAATCAAGGGCGTTTTC
>JBBDXV010000286.1:1703-3212 GCA_040902165.1 Pseudohongiellaceae bacterium | reverse complement strand
AATTTTAATACTGTCATCGTGAAGTTATTTTTCTTCAAGTCAGCGTCACTCGATAAATTACTCAAAGATCAATTCCGGTATAACTACCTCCCATCGATTACATTGTAGCGTGTCCTGATATTCAGGTTCAGAATCTTCCCGTTGCCGGACAATCACAGCCAATACCTTCGCCGAAACAAATTGCTTGCCGCTTGGCGGAGTGAAGGCCTTGGCAAGTCGGCATACTACTGTTCCTTCACGGCTCTTCAGTACCCACTTGTTCTCTGCCTTTTTCAGCAACAGGGAGTCGTCAGTCTCCAGACCAGCAATTGCTCTATGGACAGGGTGAGTGTCCGAATAACGACCTGCGAAACTAATATCTATGTCTTTCATTGAAAGCCGCATATAACGGCGATGCATCTCGTTAGGTGCCGTAGGCAGATCCATTGGTGGTCTGATTAATATGGCTGGACTCTCCGGCAAAGTATTCAGCAATGGATTTACTTGCCTCTGCTGAGCCAACAGCAACGTTTGTTTTGCGCGGGTCATGGCAACGTAATACAGTCTGCGCGCGGCATCTTTATCCTCATTACTGGATTTCTTTTCCCAGGCTCCATCAAGCACCGCCACGTGATCGAATTCCAAACCCTTTGCGCGATGGGCAGTAAGTAGCAATAGTCCCGATTGTTTGCGCCGCAAATCACGTCCCCACTCAGCCAGCCATTCGACAAAATTAGCACTAGGCAGTTCTTCTCCTGAAGCTTCGAGCACATAGGCGTCGATGGCATCTTTCAGCAACCACCACCATTGTCCTGAAGGCTGTGTTTCCAGCCATGCATAAATAATGTCGGTTGATACCAGTTTAGATTCTCGCGCGCGAACCCAGCTAACCAGCGCCTGCGTCTCACGTAATCGCCAAAACTGGATGGTATCCTCATCTGCCATCTGCACGGGAATTTTTTGTAGTTCACACCAGGCACGTACGGGCTCCAGAAATTTCCATTCGCGGGCGATGATGGCGCAGGTATTCCAATCCCAGACAGGCGCAAGCTCGGCAAGACGATTGAATTCTGTCATGACCGCAACTGCCTGATCTGCAGGTGAGCCTTTCACATTCAGAAGTTGTACCTTCCCCTTGCCGACCGGATCAATTGTTTGCCACTGTCCGCCAGACTTTTCGCCTTTACGGGCGCGATCGATGGTAATCGGGTGATCCAACTTCATGCGGTGTCGCGCCGCAGCAATCATCAAATTTGCCGTCGTGATAATGTTTTGCGATGAACGAAAATTTTCCAGCAGAAAGGATGGCTTTGCCGCGTAGTCAGCTTCAAAGCGTCTGATGAACTCCACCGAAGCACCATCGAAGGCATAGATATTCTGGTCATCATCGCCGACAGCAAACATTGTCAATTTGCTGGCTTCCTCCTGCAGGGTTCTTCCTGCCAGTGCCGAAAGCAAGTCGTATTGTTCCGGACCGATGTCCTGGTATTCGTCCACCAGTATCCAGCGGAAACCGGATAACAGACGCTC
>JBBDXV010000286.1:0-1603 GCA_040902165.1 Pseudohongiellaceae bacterium | reverse complement strand
CGGGGATGTTCTCTTTTAACCCGGACAAGGTAAGCAATTCTGTGTACCAGTACACGGGTTTTCCCGGAGCCGGGCCCGGCCAACACCAGGACATTGGTTTGTTCACGATCATCAGCAACAATCCGTTGTTGCCAGGGATTGTTAAGTTCCTCGACGATGCTGCGCCAGGATTTCGGTGTGGTTTGGCGGGACAGTTCCTTCTCTCGGTCCGGTAGCCATTTGTTGAGAAATTTTTCTTGCTCGAGACTGAAATAATCCATCGTGAGTTGCAAGGCCGCCGCCATTGTCTGCAATCCGCGCTGAACATATTCCGCCATGATATGAATCTGCAGAACTTGCTCCTGGTAATGGATGTTCAGTGGTGTGAAATCAGCTTTCACAAAATTACGTCTTTCCTGTCCCAGATGAATTGTCATGGCCGGGCGAAATACTGCCAGCCCCTTGTTGAGACGGATGATTTCCATCTCATGCAACCACATCAGCGCTCGATCGAGCAGCTTGCCCGGATGCTTGATTTCTGCCTTTAGCATAAGGTCCTGTTCAATTGCCGCGAGTAACCCGCCCAGAGTGGTCTCAGCCAACTGGTCGGTGCCGCGTGTACCAGCTGGCAAAGTGTTCAGCAAATGCTCCAGTAATCTCGCGGCGCCGGCCCTGCGCAACTTTGCTGTTTTATCCAGGTCTTGCCATTCTCTTTGTAATGTTAGTTGCAGGGTTTCCGCATCAAAGCGCTTAACTGCCAGGCTACCTGTTCCTGATTCCTGATCACGGCCATCCATGCTCAAGCTGCGAATGATGCGCCAAAGCCGTTCCGGCAGAGCAGAAGTATGTCCTTCATCCTTGAGGCTCTGCGTAAGTAAGCGCAGGTGCAACGGTGCAGAGTCACCTTTTTGCAAATCATGGCCGCTTTCTCGCAATGTATCTATTATGGCCTGTTCCAGAGACCCGGCTTCCTCCAGTCGTTTTTGTGACGAGTGTTCCACCGCCACGTGGACAAAGGCTGTCAATGCCGTGTCATTGCTGGCAATTCCCATATGCTCCAGATCGTAGAGCGCGGCCCGCAACTTCTCTGAACTTAAACCGGAAATACCTTTCAATTCATCCGTGGAAATCCCTTCATCAGCATCAGCCGCCAGTAAGGCCTCAACAATTGCCAGCAGTTGTCGGCGATACTCTTTTTGGATGTCCTTGTTGTTAAGTTTGGTCTCCGCTTCTGTTAGCGAATGAATGCGCAACGAGGATGGAAAAATCTGCACCTGGTTTTCTTCTCTGGTAAGCAGCAATGCCTCCTCCAACCAGGCAATGGCCGTACGCGCCCTTGTGTCGTCTGTGGCGGGATCGCGTACAAAAGCACCCTCATTCTCTTCCTCCAGTATTTCCCCGGTGGTGGCCACCACGGCACCATTGAAGCGCTTCTTGCGATCAAGCTGCCTTAGCGATTTAAGAATAGATTGAATTTCTTGCTGGGTCAGGCGTGATCTTGCGGACATGCCAAATTGTCTCTCGACATCATCCTGGGTATATAACAGTACACAACTGGCACTTTCCTGGTCACGACCGGCACGTCCGGCTTCCTGCAAATAATTTTCCAGCGAGCCGGGGATAT
>JBBDXV010000285.1:0-3215 GCA_040902165.1 Pseudohongiellaceae bacterium | reverse complement strand
CCGGCGGCAAAACTCAGCCCGATACTCGCATTTGCCTGTATCTGGGTGATGCCTTCCAGCTGATACTCCACCGGGTCTTCCACGGTGATGATCTTTTGCTTTTCGCTATTGATCTTTTCCAGGGTGGCATAGAGTGTGGTGGTCTTGCCGCTGCCGGTGGGACCGGTAATCAGCACCATGCCATGCGGCTGGGTAATGATCCCCGCATATTGTTTGAGAATTTGCTCCGGCATACCCAGTTGCTGCAAAGGAACCGCAGTATCACTGCGATCGAGAATTCTCAATACAACCGACTCACCATGTACTCCTGGTAATGTCGACACGCGCATATCCAGCTGTTTGTTGCCGATCTGGTAATCTATGCGTCCATCCTGGGGCAGGCGCTTCTCACCGATATCAAGTCTGGCCATCAACTTCAACCTTGATGCCACTGCTGTATGAATTTTTACCGGCAGTCGTTCAATTCTTGCCATGATACCGTCAACCCGGCAACGCACATCCAGATAGGTTTCGTTAGGTTCAAAATGAATGTCGCTGGCATTAAGGTCCAAGGCCCTCGCGAACAGATGGTTTACCAGTCGGATAATCGGCGCTTCCGATGCAAGATCCGTGAGCTCTTCATCATCCTCGAAACCGGACACAAACAAGTCGTCAGTGCTTTCAATCTGTGGTGACAGTTCGGCACGCCAGTGGCGCATCAGTCGCTTGACTTCATCATCACTGCCGGGACGAAAGCTGATCCCTTCATTCAGAATAAACCTGATCCGTGCACGTTGTTCAATGCCCGGCACATCCTGACAAACCAGATTGCCGGTAGTATTGAAATCCAGCGCCGGTGCAATTCCCTGGGGTTCCAGCAACTGGCCGAATACGGGCAATGTGAGGCGTATCTGTGACATGATTTACCTGTTCGCACTCCCGCTAACCTGTAAACCTTCGCTGCGCGCGAATCCAACGACAGTGACTGAACCGGTGTAGTTGTTGCGGGTGCGGTCCAGACTGAAATCCGTCAGCCACAGCCGTGGCGATGAGTCAGCAAGTTTTTCCAGAAACGTAATCGTATTGCCCGCGTCCACGGTGCGGAAATCCATTTCCTGGCTTATCAGCAGCCAACCCTCGGTTTCCAGCCGTTCAGCAAGACGTGTCGAGATGACAGTGATATTGCTGTCCCTCGCGTGCAGGCTCAGAGCCCGCTGAATATCTGCCTCAATGACCGGGACCGTGTTGCCACTGAAAATTAGGCTCTCCAGCTCACCCTGTATATTCTCTGCTTCTATTCGCCGGTCACGCCAACGTACTGCTTCCTCGGTAAGACGACGCTCACGCTCGATCTGCAACTCAAGATCTTCAATGGCTTCGCCACGCTGTTGATACAGGTTTCCGATTGCCGGCAAAGCGCTGGACAGCAGGAAAATGAAGCCAACCACACCAGCCATAATGAAAATGTTACGTTCGCGTTTACTGACAGCCATTGATGTGCCTAGTTGTCCGGAAAGTATCTGACCATATAGCCTTCGAAGTTTACGGCGCTGAGTCGCAGATCAATATAGTAGCGACTGTTGCTGGTAGCGCGCGAAAAGGCTACTTCTGTAAACATGGGGTCCTGCTCCAGTCGCTGAAGAATCGCCTGCGGCTCGACGCTTTCTCCTTCGATACTGATCAGCCCGTTGGAAATCTCGAAGGAGGAAAGCCGGTCCGGACTCAGGATATTCTGCAGGGTGAATAGTGCTTCCTGAACTCTTTGCTCAGGAAAATCGCTGACCGGTCCCCAGGTGTTTTCGAAATCTTGCACCGTGGCACGATCTTCCCGTGGGCCCGCGGAAAACTCCTTCGTTGCTTCAAGATTTGCGGTGAGACTGCGAAATTCCAGAGATTGCAACAGAAACGGGATTGTTCCCAGAAAAACCAGTATCAAGGCGGCAAACCCGGCCATAACGAGCCGTTTTCCTTTTTCAACTTTAAGTTCGGCATTCAGCGCAGCCCGGGGAAAGAAGCAATATTCCTTGACGGCATTGTCAAAACCGGACTGATGAAAATCCGAATCACTTTCACTTTGGATAACAGTTTCATCCTTGACTCGCTCTTCCGCCTGTTGCCACTGCCTGAGAAACAGTTCATGTTGCAAGTCAATTTTATTCACCTGCAGCCATTCGCTGATACAGCCGTTGTCGATTGTTATACGTGTAATCGTAGAGGCATCGCTCTCCCGCACGATAGCCGTTCCGGTTGCCGGCAACAACAACACCGCCCGTGGCATAATGGCGGAAAGTGAAATTCCGCATTTCGCAAATTCCGCATGCAGTTCGTCCAGTCTTGACGTTGTCATCCACAGTGCCACATGTTGCGACCGCCCGGAATTCGACGCGGCATTGACGGCAACTGTCAGTTTTTCATTGATGCCTGGCAACAGGGAGTCCGTTTGCAGACGCAATACGGATATCAGCGCTTCGCGGGAAAGATTTGGAAGGGTTACCGAGGTGGCTGCAAATTCAATCGAAGGCAGCAACAGCAGTGCTGAGACTTCTGTTCCATTTTCAACCAATGAAGCACAGGCCCTGGCCAGTTCCGTAGTAGAACCAATTCCTGAGTTGTCAAGTTGCGCGGTAGCGCCATTGGCAAGGTTGGTAACCCGATCGTTAAAGATCAGAAAAACGCAATCCAGCTGTTTCAGCAATTCATGCCGGGAGCCGCCTTCAAAAAGCGCGAGGACAGCAGGCGGGACACGTTCCCTGAGGCCGTTTCGCCACCGGTCGAAGTTTACTGCCAGGACTGCCATGGAAACGCGCTCGCTATTCCCCAACTTGCTGATAGTGTGTAAATACCTACTTAAGACTGGTTTATCGGCTAAATAGTTCTAGACGCTATTCGATGCCCGCCGCCGGTTCAGATAAGTGGTTGGCTGAAACAAAAAAGGCCAGTTAACCGGACGAATCGCGGTAACTGGCCTTCACTCGTTGACGCATTGGCGCGGTTCGGCCTCAGCTGGCCGGGCGGGATTGTCTTTCCTTATCCACCAGAAAATTGACCACATTCAGCAACTCTTCCTGGGTAGCGACCGCCTGCCCTGTGGCAATCAGATACTTGCCATTGACGATCATGTTCGGGGTACTGCGAATCTGATAGTCCTGCATTCTTTTGTCGCCCTGATTTACCTTGGTGCGGACCGAAAATGAATTGAATGCCGACTTGAACCTTTCCTCGTCAACGCCGTGCTT
>JBBDXV010000284.1:1658-3237 GCA_040902165.1 Pseudohongiellaceae bacterium | reverse complement strand
TCGGGATTGATGTGATGATTGATATGAATCGCATCGAGTGTTTGATCCAGTGCGCCCAAATCACGCAAAGTCACCAGCGCGTGCAACAACACCACTGAATCAAGCCCGCCACTTAATGCGATGCGCAGTCGGGTGCCGGCAGGCAGGTTGGAAAGTGGGGGTCTCAGTGCAGTTGGCTGGAAATTCAACCCTGGATTCCGTAACTCATCAGGCGTTTGTAGCGCCGTTCCACCAGCGCGTCCATTTCCATGCCCTGCAGTCTCTCCAGCTGATCCAGCAGCGCGCTTTTGATATTGGCGGCAGTCGTGGCGACGTCCCGGTGCGCACCACCGGGCGGTTCCGGAATGGTCTGGTCAACGATACCCAGTTCTTCCAGACGCTTGGAAGTCACGCCCATGGCTTCGGCAGCGGCTGAGGCATATTCGGCAGACTTCCATAAAATGGTGGCACAGCCTTCAGGGGTAATGACCGTGTAGGTGGAATATTGCAGCATATTGAGATAATCAGAGATGCCGATCGCAATGGCACCACCGGAATTCGCCTCCCCGGTGACAGTGGCGATCAGCGGCGTCCTGACCCGCGACATCATTGCCATATTCTCGGCAATCGCCTCATTGATGCCACGTTCTTCCGAATCCATGCCCGGATAGGCGCCGGGTGTATCTAAAAATGTCAGTACCGGCAATTTAAAACGTTCAGCAAGTTTTATCAGTCGCCGGGCCTTGCGATAACCTTCCGGGCGCGGCATACCAAAATTATGCCGTACTTTTTCCTTGGTACCGCGACCTTTCTGATGACCGATAATCACCACCGGTCGATCATCGATACGACCGATGCCACCGATCAATGCCAGGTCATCGGCATACAAACGATCACCGTGCAACTCATCAAAATCAGTGAAGATATGTTTGACGTAATCGAGTGTATAGGGACGCAGCGGATGTCTTGCTACCTGGGCAATTTGCCAGGACGTCAGACTGGAATAGATTTTCTCCGTCAGCCGCGCGCTCTTCTCCTGCAGCTTCTGGATCTCTTCCGTGATATTCAGCTCGTTGTCCGAGCCCACCATGCGCAGTTCGTTGATTTTTGCTTCAAGCTCTGCGATGGGTTGTTCGAATTCGAGAAAATTGGGGTCCATAGTTCGTGTTGTCAATGCAGGTGTATATACCGACAAACCTAATGATATTGCACTGTTACCCGATCTTTACCATATTCAGCTTTCAGCCGTTGCATGAGGTCCTCATGCAAACGGATGCGCCATTCGTGGCCGAGCATTATACATCCTTTGCTGGCCGCTCGCTGATATTGAATAAGCACCCGGCAACCCGCAGGTTTGCTGATGTTTGGCACTTCCTGGGTTGGCGCTGCCACTGCACCGGGGATTGCACCGGGCACCCGATCGACCGCCGCTTCAGCCTGGCTCATACTGCGATAGGGCATCAATAATTCCGCCAGGTGGGTGGCGAAATTACTCCCAAGACCAGTGCCGTCCAATTCTATAAGCAATTGCCTGGCATGTTTTTGCCGCGCTTCCGACAGCGTCATGATTTCCTTGATCCTGCCGCGCATGCCGCCGGTA
>JBBDXV010000284.1:0-1558 GCA_040902165.1 Pseudohongiellaceae bacterium | reverse complement strand
CACCAAACATGTCGGTGACACCGATATCCTGATTACGGGAATTCTGCTCGGCCGCCTGTACTGTGGTGGGCAGCATCGCAACAAGTGTGGCACGTGCCAGACCCATATCCATTTCAGCAGCCAGCTGATCCAGCGCACCCGCCCTGATCAAGGCTTCAAGCGTACGCTTGTTGACACTGTGCGAATCCACGCGCAGACAAAAATCCAGCAGGTCGGTAAATGGACCGCCTGATTCACGTGCCTGCATGATACTGTTGACCGGACCTTCTCCAAGGCCTTTGATCGCACCCAGACCATAGACAATCTGTCTTGTTTGGTTCACGGTAAAATGAAAATTGCCAAGATTTACATCCGGATGTACCAGGGGCAGTTTCATGGAACGGCATTCATCGATCAGGGTCACCACCTTGTCGGTGTTCTGCATGTCGGCAGTCAGCACCGCCGCCATGAAATAGGCCGGATAATGCACCTTCAGCCAGGCAGTCTGATAGGACACCAGCGCATAGGCGGCCGAGTGTGATTTGTTGAATCCGTAACCGGCGAATTTCTCCATCAAATCAAAAATACCGCCGGCGAGTGGCGCAGGGACATTCCGCTGTGCCGAGCCCTGGAGAAATTTTTCCCGCTGCCCGGCCATTTCCACCGGATCTTTTTTGCCCATTGCCTTGCGCAGGATATCAGCCGCACCCAGTGTGTAGTTGGCCAGCACCTGGGCAATCTGCATCACCTGTTCCTGATACAGGATAACGCCATAGGTATTTTTCAATACCGGTTCAAGATCAGGATGGGGATAATGCACGACATCACGTCCGTGTTTGCGATTGACAAAGTCATCCACCATGCCCGATTTCAACACGCCCGGACGAAACAGCGCCATCAGCGCAATGATATCTTCGAAACAGCTGGGTCGAAGGCGCTTGATGAGATCTTTCATGCCGCGGGATTCAAGCTGGAAAACTGCAGTGGTTTCCGCATTCTTCAACAAACCGTAAACGGACTCGTCTTCCAGCGGCAGTTTGTGAATATTCAACGGCGGATCAGGCTTCTCACCGCGATTGATCATCTTGACCGCCCAGTCGATGATGGTCAGGGTGCGCAGACCAAGAAAATCGAATTTCACCAGCCCGGCAGTTTCCACATCGCTCTTGTCAAACTGGGAAACAACTCCTTCCCCGTTTTCATCGCAGTAGAGCGCGGTAAAATCAGTGAGCCTGGTCGGTGCTATCACCACACCACCGGCATGTTTCCCGACATTGCGTGTTATGCCTTCGAGTTTGAAGGCCATTTCCATGATTTCCTGGGCATCTTCATCGCTGTCAATGAACTCCTTGAACAGGGGTTCCTGTTCCAGTGCCTTGCCCAGGGTCATACCGGGCTCGAAAGGAATCAATTTTGAAAGCTTGTCCGCCAGCGCATAGGATTTGCCCTGCACCCGGGCCACGTCGCGTACCACGGCCTTGGCCGCCATGGTGCCGAAGGTGATGATCTGTGATACCGCCTCCTTGCCATAAAGATCGGCCACATGCTGGATTACGCGGTCACGACCTTCCATGCAGAA
>JBBDXV010000283.1:0-3255 GCA_040902165.1 Pseudohongiellaceae bacterium | reverse complement strand
CATTCGACATGCTGCCCCAGGATGGCGTGGGAGGTGCCACGCCCATCCCGATAAAGGAAAGGAATGCTTCGGTGAAAATGGCGGTCGGAATGGCGAACGTCAGGGTCACGAGTACCACACCAAGCGTGTTAGGGATCATATGGCGGAACACCAGATACCAGGTTCTGGCACCCAACAATCGCGAAGCCCCGATATAGCCCTGCTCCCGGATCTGCAGAATCTGGCCGCGCACCAGTCGCGCGGTTGCCGGCCAGGACAACAACACCAATGCTACCAGCATCGGAAAAACGCCGCTTTCTCCGGGTCCTATACCGAAGGCAATCTTGAAAAGAATCATGAACAACAGAAACGGCAGCGCCACAACGAAATCGGCGAAACGCATCATCAGCTGATCAGTCTTGCCACCGATAAACCCGGCCGTGCTGCCATATACGACTCCGAATAACACGAACAGAAACGGTGCACCAATACCGATAAAGAGTGACACCCGTGCCCCGGCCATCAATCGTGCCAGCATGTCGCGACCGAGATAATCGGTTCCCAGAGGATGCCGGGCCAACAGTATTTCATCGCCAATCTGCAGATTCGCATCGGCATCGACCAAACCACGTGAAACGGCTTCGGCAATCGTGGTAACCCGCTCTACCGATACTTCCAGTTCCTGGTAAGTGTCAGTCACCTCGCCATTTGGACCCAGCGCCACCACATAATAGAAGTAGTCGCCAGGCCGCAGATCCAACAGGTCCTCAACATGAGTTACTTCATTGTTGAAAAACTCGGCAATCGGAACACCGAATGCCATCTCTGGTCCCAGCGGAAATACATTGCGATATATCCGGTGTCCATTGGCCCCAGGTAAGGGGTGCCATGCAAGTCGAACCGACTGTGAATTGGCCGGCGCTGCCAGATGCAGCTGGTCGTCATCCGGGAATGTCGAAACGCCGTCCCAGGGAATATAGTCAGAAACAATCACAGCCCGCCGGTCGGTTCCCGGTGCCTGACTAACCTGGTCGAGATCCTGCGCTCCGGGGTCTGCCGTCCACAGCAACGGACCGACTATTGCAAACAGCAGAAGACCTGCGACCAGATAGAGAGAAAACAGTGCACGCCGGTTGGCCTTGAGACGAATCCAGGCGTCCTGCCAGTAGGACAGTGACGGTCGCGAGATGCCATGCTTCTCAAGCTTCGTCGCCAGCGGTGTGAAATCCAGTCGTACCGGTTCGGTCATCATTCCAGACGCACCCTTGGATCGATTACGCCGTACAACACATCAACCACGATCACCATGAATACCAGGAAGGCACCATAGAACACTGTTGTCCCCATGATCACGGTATAGTCCAGCTGTTGCACTGCCTGCACGAAATAGCGCCCGAGACCGGGAATCGCAAACACCAGTTCCACCACGAAGCCGCCGGTAGTGATGGCAGCAATGGCCGGCCCCAGTACCGTGACCACGGGCAGAATCGCATTACGCAATTGATGTCTGGTAAAAATACGGGCTGCCGGCAAGCCTTTTGATTTGGCGGTGCGCACATAATCCGAACTGATGACTTCCAGCATTGACGACCGCATAAGGCGCGTGAGGTAGGCCATGGTTCCCAGCCCCAGCACCATCGCCGGCACCAGCATATGCCGGATTGAACCCCACCCGGCTACCGGCAAAATAGTCTGCCCGAACAGGCTGTTGATATTGACCAGGGCCAGCTGACTGATGGCGGCAACCACAAAGCTGGGCACCGAAATACCCATGATTACCAGGAACATGATGATGTAATCGGGCAGGCGGTTGCGATAAAGCGCTGTCAGCGCTCCCCACAACACACCGCCTGCCGCCGCAAACACCACGGCCAGAATGCCAAGAATTGCCGACACCGGAAAGTGCTGGCGAATAATGTCATTGACCTCGCGATTTTCCTGGGTGAAGGAAATGCCGAAGTCACCTCGAACGAGATTGCCCAGATAGATTGTGTACTGCTTCAGCAGAGGCTGGTCCAGGCCGTATTTGGCTTCCAGATTGGCACGGATGGATACAGTGATTGCACGATCATTCAGCAGCGGGTCGCCCGGCACGCTGTGCATCGCGAAAAACGTGGCAGTAGCGATAAACCAAACCGTGATAACCCCTTGCAGGACCCGCTTACTTATGTACCACCACATCGGTTACTGGTCTCGCTCGGGGTTTAGATCAGATTGCAACGACAGGAACAGCTCAATCATCCTTTGCATCTATATAGGCGTAATTGTAATCAACTTCGGATCCAATCGAACGTCGACGGAATCCCTTCAGATCGGGATGCACAACAAACGAATATCCGCGTTCGTAATTGGGAATAATCACAGCGTCCTCGTACAGAATTTCCTGGATCCTGCCAAAGGCATCCATGCGCGTACGCGGATCCAGAGAAACCTGGCCAATACGGACCAGCTCATCCACTTCCGGGTTACTGTAGCGACCGCGGTTGTTCAGGTTCCAGGAGGCAAACAGGTCGCCGAACGTCAGCGCATCATCGTAATCCGGACCCCAGCCGGCCATCACCAGGTCAAAGTCGCCCATCGTCATCTTGTCGAGGCGTTGCTTGAATATCTGCGAATCGATGCGAATTTCCAGACCAAGGTTCTTTTTGTACAGCGCCTGGAAATACTCTGCAGTTAAATTTGCCACAGGCGTATCACTGGTCAGCAGCACGATGGGTGGGAATTCATCGAGGCCGAGCTCCTGACGCGCCAGCTCCAGATGCTCGCGCGCCTTGACCAGATTCATTTCATGTTTGGGTGGCGGATATTCGATCTTGAAGCGATCTTCGACGCCACGGATGAATTCCGGAAACAGACTGTCTCCTGGCAGATAGCTGGCTTCTTTTAATGCCTTGTAGACCAGCTCCTTCGGGTCCTGCGCCAGTAGCAGCGCCTTGCGCAAATGATGATTGCCGGTAATCCGGCCTTCGCGATGATTGAATTCGATGAAAAATACTGTGCCTTCCATGAAACGATCGATATGCCAGCGTTGTTCCATCGCATTGACCAGCATCGGTGCCAGCAGATAAGTCTCGGCGACCTGATTGTCCTTGAACAGATTGAGCAGAGAATTAACATCGCTGGTCATATAGGCAACGTTGATGGCGTCGAGAAAACCTTTTTGATCATTCCAGTAATAGGGATTCTTTTCCCAGCGCATCGTGGAACCGTGCACCCAGCTAGTCATGCGATAGGGTCCGTTGTACAGCAGCATGTCTGCATCCGCACCGTAACGGC
>JBBDXV010000282.1:0-3266 GCA_040902165.1 Pseudohongiellaceae bacterium | reverse complement strand
CTGCGCGGCGAACAGATGACAGATGTTATCTTCAACGGTTCGGGGACACGCAAGCCGGTGGGGCAGGCCAGTGTCGAGCTGCTGTTTGACAATATCGACCACAAGCTCACCGGGGAATATGCCAATTTTACCGAGGTTTCCATCAAGCGAAAGGTGGAACGCGACGGCACCGCAACCTATTCACTCAATGGCACCAAATGCCGCAGAAAAGACATCACCGACATCTTTCTGGGTACCGGACTCGGTCCGCGCAGCTATTCGATTATCGAGCAGGGAATGATCTCGCGGCTGATCGAATCCAAGCCGGAAGAGCTGCGGATTTTCATCGAGGAAGCGGCCGGTATCTCCAAATACAAGGAACGCAGAAAAGAGACCGAAAGCCGTATCAAACGTACCCGTGAGAACCTCGAACGCCTGACCGATATCCGCGATGAACTCGAACGCCAGCTGCAGCATTTGCAGCGCCAGTCGGTGGCCGCAGAAAAATATGGTGAATACAAACAGCAGGAACGCCAGATGCAGGCCAATGTGAATGCACTGCGCTGGCGTGCGCTGGATGAATCCCTGAAGCAGCAGCAGCAAATCACCCGGGCGCTGGAGCTCAGCATCGAAGCCGCGAATACGGAACATACCGCGATCGATGCCAAGGTAGAAAAGCATCTGTCCGACAATGCCGATCTCACCGATGCGCTCAGTGAAGTCCAGGCGCGTTTTTATGGCCTCGGCAATGACATCGCGCGCCTGGAACAATCCATTGAGCACAATCTGGAAAGAATAGACCAGCTGAAGCAGGACCTGCGGGAGACGGAAGAGGCCTGGGAACACACGAAAGAGGAGATGGATGTAGACCTGCAGAAGGTCACCGCGCTGGATGCGGAAAAACGCAGCATAGAGCCGGAACTGGAACTGGCCAGCACCGACGCGGCCGGGTCAGACCAGGAACTGGCGAAGGTGGAACAGGCGATGAACAGCTGGCAGCAGGCCTGGGAGGCCTTTAACCAGCGCGCCGAAGAACCCAGACAGATCGCCGAAGTGGAGCAATCCCGCATCCAGCAGCTGGAATCCATTGTCGAGCGCGGCCTGGAGCGCAAGGAACGCTTGCAAAAAGAACAGGAAGTGCTGGCCAAAGAGCCTGCCGATGCGAATATCAAATCCCTGAGCAGCGATGTGACGGTGATCGAACAGGAAATCGGCCAGCAGCAAACGCAGTCGAAGACCGCTGCCGGTGAAATTGAAACCCTGCGCAGGCAGGACCAGTCAGTCTCCGGACAACTTGATCAGGTACGTGGCGCATTGCAGACTGCGCTGGGCCGGCAGGCCTCCCTGGAAGCCCTGCAACAGGCCGCTTTGGGCAGGGATGACACGCCGATCAATAGCTGGCTGAAACAGAAGGGTCTGGACAACAGCATTCGTCTTGGCGAGACAGTCAAAGTCCAGCCGGGCTGGGAAGCGGCGGTCGAAGTGGTTTTGGGTGATTCCCTGCAGGCGGTTTGTGTCGAATCTGTCAAGGACATCGCGTCACTGGCCAAATCCCTGCCGGACGGGATGCTGACGATAATGGAAACCGGTCTCGCCGGACCGGTAGCCGGTACCGCAAAGGCTGAATTGCTGGTGAGCAAAATCAGCTCGGATTGGGATTTGATCACGCTGCTGCCCGGTATTTATGCCGTCGATACGGTGGAACAGGCACTGTTACTGCGTAAGGAGCTAAGGGCAGGCGAGTCGGTGGTCTGCAAATCAGGAGTTTGGATAGGCGCCTCCTGGATTCGCAGCCGCAAGGCCGCTGACAGTCAGGCCGGCCTGCTGCAACGCAAAGGGCAGTTATCAAGCATAGAGAGTGTAATCAGTGAGTTAAAGGCCAAATCTGATGCATTGCTTAAAACCCAACTGGAACTGCGCGGCCGCCTGAAAGAAACCGAGTCCCAGCGCGAGACCCTGCACCAGCAGTTGAATGAAAAATCCAGAAAATTCAGCGAATTAAAGTCTCAGTTGAGCGGGCGACTGGTCAAGGTAGAGCAGGTCGAACTGCGGCGCGAAAGAATCGGTCATGAACTGGATGAGCTGGCCCGCCAATTGACAACGGAAGAAGAGAATATTGCCGCCTCCCGCGCCCGCCTGCAGGAGGCCCTGGACAATATGGAGCAGGATATTAATCAGCGCGACAAACTGGAAAAGGAACGTGTCGAGCGCCGTCGTGACCTTGAGAATACGCGAATAAAAGCCAGTAAAAACAAAGAGATAGCACATCAACTGGCATTGCGGCAGCAATCTGTCGCGGCCCAGTTGAAGTCGACGCGCGAGACCATGGACCGTATGGCCAGCCAGGTGCAACGTTCGCGTGAGCGCATGGATTCGCTGTCCCGTCAGATCAAGAGTGCCGATGAGCCCCTTGCGACCATGCGCAGTGAGCTGGAAAACCTGCTGGAAAAACGCCTCGAGGTCGAAAAACAACTGGCAGCCGCCAAGGCCAGAGTGGATGAAAATGAACACACGATTCGCAGTCTGGATCAGGAGCGCAATCAGGTAGAAAAGAAACTGACCGGCCTGCGTGAAGAAATGATGGAGAACCGGCTTAAGAGCGAAGGTGCTTCAGTCAAGAAGGAAGGGCTCATTGAACAGCTGCGCGGCGCCAAATTCAATGTGGAAGAAGTGCTGGCCCAGATCCCGGCTGAAATGGACGAACCTGCCTGTGACGCCGAACTGGAGCGTATCGGCAACCGTATTCAACGTCTGGGACCGATCAATCTTGCTGCCATCGATGAATACAAGCAGCAGTCCGAGCGTAAAAACTATCTGGACGCCCAGAATGCAGACCTGGAGAAGGCCCTCGCTACCTTGCAAAACGCGATCCGCAAGATCGACAAGGAAACCCGCCAGCGTTTCAAAGACACCTTCGACACGATCAATGACGGCCTGCAGAAGCTGTTTCCGCGGGTCTTCGGTGGCGGGCATGCCTATCTGGACATGACCGGTGAGGATCTGCTGGATACCGGGGTCGCCATCATGGCCCGACCACCGGGCAAACGAAACAGCACCATTCATCTGCTGTCCGGGGGCGAAAAAGCGATGACCGCGATCGCCCTGGTGTTTTCAATTTTTCAGCTTAATCCCTCGCCCTTCTGTATGCTGGACGAAGTCGACGCGCCCCTGGACGACGCCAACGTTGGCCGCTATGCCAATCTGGTGAAGGAAATGTCGAAAAACGTGCAGTTTATCTTTATCACCCACAATAAAATCACGATGGAAATGGCAAATCAGTTGCTGGG
>JBBDXV010000281.1:0-22610 GCA_040902165.1 Pseudohongiellaceae bacterium | reverse complement strand
GTTTGTCCTTGTCTGCGGGAACCAGGGGCTCTTTACCCTCAATTTGCAGCTGGCGTGCCCGTTTGCTGGCGATCATCACCAATTGAAACCGGTTATCTACTTTATCCAGACAATCTTCTACGGTAATTCTTGCCATAAATGCACCTGATACTGGGATTTCTGTGCCGATCGCCCGATTGGCGTCAGCGCATAATTAAGGGACCGGGATTTTACTGAATAAGTGGCGGAATTGCATTGCCTTTATCACGAACCAGTAAGCTTTCCCATCAATTCGGCGTTATCGACCTGCTGATAGGTCAGGCGCAGATGCTGGGAACGGAAAATGGATTTCAGGTCGTCCACTGCGGTCTGGAAGTCCGCATTGACGACGACATAGTCCGCTTCGGCGACATGGGACATTTCTGCCGCGGCCTGAAGCATCCGGCGGTTGATCGTTTCCGGATCATCCTGGGCGCGTTCGGTCAGACGCTGGCGCAGGGCTTCCACGGAAGGCGGCAGGATGAATATTGAGCAAGCCGAGGGCATGAGATTTCTAACCTGCATTGCGCCCTGCCAGTCAATTTCCAGAATGACGTCGGCGCCCTGGGCCAGCGTCGACTTGATCCAGGCATGGGAAGTGCCGTAGCGGTGGCCGTAAACTTCTGCGCTTTCCAGGAACCTGCCTTCGCTCAACATGGTCAGGAAAGTGGTTTCATCGATAAAGTGATAGTCGACCCCATCGGTTTCCCTGGGTCGTTTCGGTCGCGTGGTGTGCGAGACTGACAGACACAGTCGCTGATCTTTGGCACTTTCCAGCAGGGCGTTGACCAGGCTCGTTTTACCCGCCCCCGAGGGTGCCATGATTATAAAAAGAATACCTTTTGACATGTTCGGCCGCTCCGCTGACCTGTTATTCAATGTTCTGGATCTGTTCGCGCATCTGCTCGATGAGCACTTTCAGCTCCACAGCACTGCGAGTGGTTTCTGCCACCACCGACTTGGAAGACAGGGTATTGGCCTCCCGGTTAAGTTCCTGCATCAGAAAATCCAGCCGCCTGCCTATCTGTCCCGGAGTCTGCAGCACACGTTGCACTTCAGCAACGTGTGAGTCAAGACGGTCCAGCTCTTCATCGACGTCGCTTTTCTGTGCCAGCAATACCAGCTCCTGTTCCAGGCGAGCCGGATCCAGTTCCTGTCGAATCTCAGACAGTCGCTCGGTCAGATTCTTTCTCTGCCGGGCAAGAATGTCGGGGAGCAGGGCGCGCACTTCCTTGACGATTTCGCGCACTGTTACCAGCCGTGTTTCGATCAATCGACCAAGTTCCTCGCCCTCTCTTGCGCGCACATTCAGCATTTCATCCAGTGCCGCACTAAACAGTGCCAACGCTGCCGCTTCGACTATTTCCATCCGGCTGTCTTTTTCTTCGAGTACGCCTGGCCAACGCAGGACGTCGGTCACCGACATCGGCGCCAGTTCGCCGGACAATTCACGTATCTTGCCGGCCGCCACCAACAACTGCTCTACCGTAGCCCGATTTAACAACAAGGCAGCCTGTTGCTGGGGTGAAGCCTGAAAGCGCAGCTGACATTCAACCTTGCCCCGGTTTAATTTGCCGCGCAGGGATTCACGAATCGCCGATTCCAGACCGCGCAATGGTTCCGGCAGTCTGACACTGGCTTCCAGGTAACGATGATTGACCGAACGGATTTCCCATACCAGCGAGCCCCAGACTTCATCCAGCTGCGTGCGTGAAAATGCGGTCATGCTGAAGATCATGGCGGGCTACCCGGGTTGGCAAAGCGGCTATTCTAGCCCATTCAGGGCAGAATTGTTCAGGCCCGATAAGGGTTGTTACATGGCGACTCGCTATCTTGCGGGAATTACAGGATAATTGCGCCCTGCAAACGCGCAGGATACACAGGAAGCAAAGGGAATCATGGCAGAAAATATTCGCCCTGGAGGTCGGCAACCCGCCGAGTTGCGGGATATCAAGTTGACCCGTCGATATACCAAACACGCCGAAGGTTCAGTGCTGGTGGAGTTTGGTGACACCAAGGTAATCTGCACCGCCAGTGTGGAAGAATCCGTACCCCGATTTCTCAAAGGCAGCGGTAAAGGCTGGATTACTGCAGAATACGGCATGTTGCCCCGTTCCACCGGCAGTCGTATGGACCGTGAGGCAGCGCGCGGAATGCAGTCAGGCAGGAGCCAGGAAATTCAGAGACTGATCGGACGGTCATTGCGTGCGGCAGTGAATCTTGAGCTACTTGGCGAAAACACCATCAAACTGGATTGCGATGTCATCCAAGCCGATGGCGGGACCAGAACTGCGTCGATTACCGGCGGTTGTGTGGCACTGGTAGATGCCTTGCAACATATGCAGGAGCGCAAACTTATCAGCAAGAATCCGCTGCGCCAACTTGTCGCCTCGGTATCAGTCGGCATTTTCAAGGGTGTGCCGGTACTGGATCTGGATTATGCCGAGGATTCCAATGCCGAAACTGACATGAACATCGTCATGACCGAGCATGGTCATTTTATTGAACTGCAGGGAACCGGTGAGGACGGCGTCTTTACCATCGAGCAGTTGCAACAAATGGTTGATCTGGCCCGTACCGGTATCAGTGATCTGATCAACAAACAGAAACAGGTGCTGCAGCTGACCTGAAAACAAAACCTATGCTGGATTTCAAAAAACAATTTGTCGACTTTGTCATTCAGCAGAAGATTCTGCAGTTTGGCGAGTTTACCCTGAAATCCGGGCGCAAGAGCCCTTACTTCTTCAATGCCGGTTTGTTCAACACCGGCTCCCGTCTGGCCTTTCTTGGTCGCAGCTACGCCGCTGCCATCAGGCAGTCCGGTATAGAGTTCGATGTGTTGTTCGGACCGGCCTACAAAGGCATTCCACTGGTGTCGGTCAGCGCCATGGCGCTGGCAGAGCAGCAGGGTATCGACAAACCCTGGTGCTTCAATCGCAAGGAAGCCAAGAATCATGGTGAGGGAGGTATGATCGTCGGAGCCACATTGGCAGGACGTGTGCTGCTGATCGATGACGTCATCACTGCCGGCACTGCGATCAATGAAGCAGTGCGGATCATCAAGGCCGCAGGCGCGCAGCTTGTTGGCGTCGTGGTCGCGGTAGATCGTCAGGAAAAAGGCAGCGGGGCGTTGTCAACGATACAGGAACTGGAACAGACCCACCGTATAAAAGTAGTTAGTATCATCAATCTCAAAGACATACTTGATTATCTGCTGGCGGCCAATGACAGCAATCTTGGCAGTTACGTTCAGGCGATCAGTGATTATCGGCATCAATATGGCGTGGAGTAAACAGCCGTCTCCGCTTGAACTGTTTTAGTGCGGCGCTATCGTCAATCCCTGGGATACCGGAATCAATAGATTCGTTTGCAGATAATCCCATTGCGCTTCCCAGTTTTCCAGCGGCGAACGTTTAAACTCACTGCGTACGTACTGCACCATGCGTCCTTCACAACTGGCGAGTAACAAATTGGCCGCGATAGCGGGCGAAGTGGTGGTTTTGAGGCTCTCGCGAATCTGCGCTTCCCGCAGTATCTGTTTGAGTTGAGATTCGATCCGGTCAAAGATCTGTGCCACCCGGGAGCGCAGGCGATCCGTCTCACCCGCCAACGCATCACCGATGAGGATACGGGTAATGCCCGGATTCTTGTCAGCAAAGGTCAGCAGCAGAAGCAGAATCTTTTCACAGCGCGGCAGCGCGGACTGCTCTTCCAGCATAATTCTGGCGATGCGGGTGAACAGGGTGTTTTCGATAAACTCAATAAGACCCTCAAACATCCGTGCCTTGCTGGGAAAATGGCGGTACAGCGCTGCCTCGGAAACACCCACTTCCTGCGCCAGTGCCGACGTAGTGATACGTTCGCCTGGTGCAGTCTCAAGCATACGCGCCAGGGACTGGAGAATCTGGTCCTTGCGGGATGGTTTGTTGGTTACTGCCACAGGCGATTGCAATATCGCGGCCTCAGTTCTGATGATTAAAGGCTGGCGTTGGTGATCACAGTGCCGACACCCTCATCCGTGAATATCTCCAGCAGCACTGCATGCTCTACCCTGCCATCGATAATATGGGCGCTCTTCACTCCCGATCGCACAGCTTCCAGGGCACACTCAATCTTGGGCAACATGCCGCCATGTATAGTCTTATCGGCAATCAATGCATCCACTTGTCCTACACTGAGACCGGTAATCACCTTGCCGCTCTTGTCCTGAACCCCGGCGATATTGGTCAGCAGGATCAGCTTCTCGGCCTTTAGTACCTTGGCGATCTCGCCGGCTACCGTGTCCGCATTGATGTTGTAACTGTTGCCTTCCCGGTCTGCACCGATTGGCGCTATTACCGGTATGAATCCGCTGCGCGTCATTACTTCAATTATTTCGGTGTTGATGCCGGTTATCCTGCCCACCAGGCCAATATCAATCCCTTCATGGTCGGGGTCGGTGCCGTTCGGTTTCAATTTCAGTTTTTCTGCCCGGATCAGGTCACCGTCCTTGCCGGTAATGCCGACGGCCTTGCCCTGATGTTTGTTCAGCAGGCTGACAATTTCCTTGTTGACCAGTCCACCCAGCACCATTTCCACGACATCCATTGTGGCGCGGTCGGTGACTCTGAGGCCTTCAACAAAGCTTGACGGTATTTCCAGCTTCTCCAGCAGACTGCCAATCTGGGGGCCGCCACCATGCACCACTACCGGATTCATCCCGACCAGCTTCATCAGCACGATATCCCTGGCGAAACTGTGTTTCAGGTTTTCGTCTTCCATGGCATTGCCGCCGTATTTCACCACCATGGTGCGACCGGTAAATCGTTGTATATAAGGAAGCGCCTCGGTCAATACCTTGGCGATATTCCTGGCGGCATCCACATTCAGGGACATGGTTCAGATTACTCCTGGTGGCTCACAGTTACTTACAGTTGCTCAGGGAAACATATCGGCAACGATTTATCCGCCTGCAGAAGCAGCTCACGGAAACGTAGCTGAATACGCCGCAAGGCCTCCGGCGAGTTTGCCTCAAATCGCAGTAATAAAGCCGGGCTGGTGTTTGATGCGCGCACCAGCCCCCAGCCATCGTTGAACTCCACTCTGATCCCGTCCAGCAGGATGATCTTGCCGTCGGGAAAATCTGCGCCGGCGATAATGCGCTGCATCAGCTCAAATTTCCGTTCTTCCGCCACCGGGACTTTCAGTTCCGGTGTTGCCGGTGGATGGCCGAAACGGGAAAACAACCGGCTCGCCGGCAAACCGGATCGGGTCAGTATTTCAACGACGCGGGCGGCAGCGTACAAGCCATCATCAAATCCAAACCAGCGGTCACGGATAAAGACGTGGGCGGCAAATTCACCGCCAAGCACTGCGCCGGTTTCCTGCATTTTCTGCTTCATGAAGGAATGCCCGCTGCGATGCATGACCGGCCTGCCGCCCAAAGCCTTAATCGTGTCCGGCAGGCGGGTACTGCATTTCACGTCGTAAATCACTTTCTCGCCCGGGTGGCGGGGAAGTATGTCTTCAATCAGCAATAGCAGCAGCCGGTCGGTATCAATGATTTCTCCGGCGTCCGTGACAATTCCCAGCCGGTCGCCATCACCGTCAAAGGCGATACCCAGATCAGCATGGTTCGCCAATACTGTCTTGCTCAAATCCCTCAGGTTATCCGGTTGCGTGGGATCCGGTTCATGATTGGGGAAGCGCCCGTCCAGCTCACAGAACAGCGGTATCACTTCACAACCGAGGGAAGCAAACAGTTCAGGCGCGATAGTCGCAGTGACTGCGTTGCCACAGTCGAGAACGATTCTGGGCTTGCCGGTCAGTTGAATGTCCTGACAGATTCGCGCGAGGTATTGCTGGCGCAGATTCAGTTTCTGATAGCCACCCTGTCCGCTGCTGTACTCCTGTCGCTCTATGCGCTGGCGCAGGTTCTGTATCTGGTTGTCAGCCAGGCAGGAACGTCGAAGCACAATCTTGATGCCGTTGTAATCAGCCGGGTTGTGACTGGCTGTCAGCATTACACCGGAATCGAACCCGGTAGTGTAGGTGGCGAAATACAGCAGCGGTGTATGCACCATTCCCAGATCAACGACGTTGCAACCGCTGGAGCGGATGCCCCGTATCAGTGCTGCGCCAAGGACCGGGCTGGAAAGACGCGCATCCTGTCCGCATAACAAACTGGATATGTCTTGCGCCAGCGCCTCAGTGCCGATCGCCCGGCCGATCTGCTCGACGACGTTTGCGCTGAGTTCGGTATTGGCCAGACCCCGGATGTCATACGCCCGGAATATACCGGCAGGAACCGTGTGGGCTGTGGGTTCAGGATTTCTCCCGGACTGGGGCATGGCAAGAAACCCTTTTCTATTTCGAAAACTTTTCCAGATGTTCGGCAATTATCCGGATCATGGTTCTGGCGACCAGATGTTTGTTACCGGCAGGAAGTGCTTTCTCGCCGTCTTTGCTGATGGCAATGGCAGTGACCGAGTCGCGGTCGAAGGTCTCGGTTGCATTGTTCGCAAAGAGCAGATCCAGATTCTTTTCCTTCAACTTGATCCGTCCGTTTTTTATCAGCTCACTGGTTTCGGCGGCGAAACCCACGACCATCGGTCGATCCGGCAAGGCGGCAATCTGACTGATGATGTCCGGGTTTTTTACCAGTTCCAGGGTCAGGGTGTTACCGGACTTTTTGATTTTTTCTGTTAGCGGATGTGCCGGGCGATAATCTGCGACCGCGGCCACGCCGATGAACACCTCACAGCCGCCAATATTGTCGAGACAGGCCTTGAGCATTTCTTCAGCGCCGGTAACGTCTATTCGTTTTACCCGGTCAGGTGTTGGCAGCGCCACAGGTCCGCTGACAAGTGTTACGTGCGCGCCGGCTGCGACTGCTTCCTCGGCAAGGGCAAAGGCCATCTTGCCGGAACTGTGATTGCTGATAAAGCGTACCGGGTCGATCGCTTCGCGAGTCGGTCCGGCGGTAATCAGCAGGTGCCTGCCTGCCAACAGGCCGGACTCAAACCGGGCGGCGCACAAGGCCAGCAGTTCGGCCGGTTCCAGCATTCTTCCTGGTCCAACTTCGCCACAGGCCTGATCACCTTCTCCCGGACCCAGAAGCGAAAATCCCCGCGCCTTCAAAACCGCCAGATTTTGCTGCGTGGCGACATCATTCCACATTACCTGGTTCATCGCCGGTGCCAGTGCTACCGGTGCCGAGGTCGCCAGAATCAAAGTACAAAGCAGGTCATCTGCCCGTCCGGCGGCAATGCGCGCAAGAATATCGGCACTGGCAGGGGCGACCAGCACCAGGTCGGCCCAGCGAGCCAGTTCAATATGACCCATCGCAGCTTCCGCTTCGGTATCCAGCAGATCAAGATGCACGCGGTTTCCGGACAGGGCCTGCAGGGTCAGCGGGGTGACGAATTCCGTAGCGGCCCGGGTCATTACCACCCTGACTTCCGCACCTGCCCTTACAAACAGACGGGCAAGCTCGGCACATTTATAGGCGGCAATGCCGCCGCTGATACCGAGCAGGATGCGCTTGTTGGAAAGGCTGTTCATGGTTGGCAGGAAGGACGTGCGGCCCGGGAATTAACAGGCGGGCTAGACTAACAGCAAGCCACAGGATTGGCAATTTCACTGCAAAACTCGCGCTTTTCCGCCGCAGCTGACTATGCTGAACAGGACAATACGATTAGTCGGAGGTGGCATGGCAATTTCGCAATGGCCAAAGCGTGAGCGGCCGCGGGAGCGCCTGATTGAACAGGGCGCGGCAAGTCTTACCGATGCCGAGCTGGTGGCAATATTGTTGCGCAACGGTGTGCCAGGCAAAACCGCAGTGGATCTGGCCCGACTGCTGTTAACCAACCTGGGCGGATTGGCCGGATTATTTCACAGCAATCTTGAGCAGTTCTGCCGCGAACCGGGCGTGGGTCGGGAAAAGTTCGCGCTGTTTCAGGCATTGCGGGAGTTGTCACAGCGTTACATGCTGGAGTCCTTGCGGTCCCGGGATGTCCTTTCCAGCTCAGCGTCTACCCGGGAGTACCTGCGCGCCAGGTTCAGACACCATAAAAGTGAAGTCTTCAGCTGTCTGTTTCTGAATAATCAGCACCATATTGTCAAACTTGAGGAAATGTTTCAGGGCACAATTGATGGTGCGGCGGTTTATCCACGGGAAGTGGTGCGCCGTTGCCTGGAACACAATGCGGCGGCAGTCATTTTTGCCCATAACCACCCGTCCGGCGTGGCCGAACCCAGTCAGGCTGATATTGCCATCACCCGCAAGCTTAAAACGGCGCTGGAGACCATTGATGTGCGGGTCCTGGACCACTTTGTCATCGGCGATCCCGAGGTGGTGTCTTTTGCTGAAAGAGGCCTGCTGTAAATACTGGTCAACTTGCTATCCAGAGGGGGTTCTGGTATAAAACGCAGCTCTTTTTTGCCGCGGCAGAGGGATGGATGCACAGGCATCCGTAACCGGCTTTCCAGCCCAAACCAACCGATCAAGATTCAGGGGCCAGACAATGTCCAGGGTATGCATGGTAACCGGTAAAAAACCGCTTGCCGGTAACAATGTTTCTCACGCGAACCGACGAACCCGACGGCGCTTTTCCACCAATATGCATACGCATCGTTTCTGGGTTGAGTCAGAAAAGAAGTTTGTGAAACTGCGTGTTACTACCAAGGGTATGCGCATCATCGACAAGCTCGGCATCGATTCGGTTCTGGCAGACATACGTAATAACGGTGTTCGGGTTTAATTCGGTTTCTAGAGACAGGAATACTAGCAATGCGTGACAAGATAAAAATGGTTTCAAGTGCAGGTACCGGTCATTACTACACTACCGACAAGAACAAGCGTACCAAGCCTGACAAATTGGAAATGAAAAAATACGACCCCGTCGTACGCAAGCACGTGGTCTATAAAGAATCCAAGATCAAGTAATTCCGAATTGGAAGAACCGGCAAACAAAACGTTTGCCGGTTTTTTTATGCCTGGAGGATTTTGCGGAGGCTTCCGTTTACTTGCCTTTGCTGAGCTTCAACACCAGCTTTTCGGTTGACCGCTGTACGCTGCGATCCTGATTGAATTCATTTTTCAGTTTGCCAACAGTAGTGGAAACGGTTCCATAGCGCTTCAGCTTGAAGAGTCTGGCAATGGCCTGCAGGGTTACCGCAGACAACTCCTGACACAGGTACATCGCTACCCAGCGCGGAACATTCTTGGACCCGGGTCCGCGAGCCGCGTGGTAGATGCTGGTCTCGCTTACCTTGAACTCTCTGGCTACGGCGGAAATGATCTGCTTGCATGAGGGTCGCCATTTTGCATGGGCGCCACGGGACACTCCTCGTTCTTTGGAAGCGGACCGCTTTTTCCCGATCTGTTTTTTGAACCCGGCGTCCCCCATGACAGACGACAGGTTTTTCTTGCCGTAGAAATGTGCCAACTCGTCGTCTATCCCTTCTGCCATATACCTGCCATAGGCGGCCGCGCGGGCGGCAGCAGGAACCTTGAGTTGTTTCAATACATCGTCCCGATTGAACCACGATGGAATATTGCTCTTGCGGGTAAACAGGCTGTAACTGGACCATTTGTAGGTTTTAAGGTCAGCCGCCCGGACTTTTGAGTGGATATAACGCGTCAGCGGCAACAGGTATTTTTCCGATTGAATCAACACTGCCTTGTAACGACCTTTGAATAAAGAACCGTCCGTTCTCTTCAGGCGCTGAAACTGCTGGGTGTACAGGCCGTCGACCTGACGCATGAAACGGGACAGGTTTGCCTCCGGCGTCCTGACAACAAGGTGATACTGGTCCTTTAACAGGCAATAGCCATGCACGATAACGTTGAGCCTGGCGCAGGTCTCAGACAGGCTGTTCAGGAACGCGGTGAAATATTTGTCAGAAGGAAAAGCGTGCTGATTGGCGAGTCCAAAATTGGATACGTGATAGACAGCATCCGGGTACTCTATACGTAACGGTCTTGCCATCGCAGTGTCCCTGTTATTATTTGTTTATCGGGTTAGAGCTGACCCCACACGGGCAAGGTGTAGTGATAACTTAATTGACCGGCAAGGTCAATAGAAAACGGATTGGCGAAATTTTCATGTACTCGAGGTGATGAAATGCACTTGACTCGACATTATTGTGTCACTGCGGTCACAACCCGTTTTTTTACCCTTTGTTCCACAGCAAAGACAGCCCCGAATCCTGTGTGCCCTTATCAGCCCGGGTTAATGCAGGTGACTATTGCGCGGCGCGGTGCCGGATGACCTTCTATGGTTTGACTGTGGTCGCCGGGTTTCAATGCCTGGGGCAGTGAATCAAACGGCATCCATCGTGTTTGTCGCTGTTCCTCCGGCGTGGTGGTGGTAATGTCAACTACTTTGACTTCGGCATACCCGCAACGGTTCAACCAACTTACAAGTGTGGCGCAGGAGGGAACAAACCAGACATTGGACATACGGGCATAGCGATTCTCCGGGGTCAGGCTGTAACCACACTCGCCTTCCACGACAAGGGTTTCCAGTACCAGCTGTCCGTCACGACGCAGGGCGCCTTTCAGTTTAAGCAGGTGATCTATGGGGGATTTCTGGTGATAGATGACGCCCATCGAAAAAACTGTATCAAAAGCCCGCAAATCGGGTGGCAAGCCCTCCAGGCTGACTGGCAGAACGTGACAGGGGGTTTGTCCAAGATAGGTTTTGAGCAGC
Organism: Pseudohongiellaceae bacterium; assembly: GCA_040902165.1. Classification (GTDB taxonomy): domain Bacteria; phylum Pseudomonadota; class Gammaproteobacteria; order Pseudomonadales; family Pseudohongiellaceae; genus NORP240. The sequence goes on along the minus strand of JBBDXV010000281.1, from coordinate 11,898 downwards.
TGAAACTGCATCAGGTAAAAAAGGTAAGGCTCCAGGCCGACCACCAGTCCGGCACCCTGACCGCACATACGCAGGCAGTAATAGCCGTTGCCACAACCCACATCGAGCACCTTTCTGCCGGACAGCGGCTGTATATGGGGCAGTAGTCGGTCCCATTTCAGGTCAGAACGCCATTCCGAATCAATGCCCAGACCGAACAGCTCAAATGGACCTTTGCGCCACGGGATAAATGATTCCAGCACCTCGGCAAGGGTCTGCAGCTGCTCGGTATTACAGTCGTCAGGCTGCCCGATAGTCACTGAGTTAAACAAGTCGACTTTTGACGGAGCCAGCACCGGCAGGCCGGCCAGTTTCTGCTGCCAGTGCGGCAGGTCACCATGGCGCAATGCCGCCAGGAACTCGGGAGAAATGACCGCGCCGATTGGCGCCAGTGGCGTTCCGGTGATCAGTTGGCGCAGCGTGTTGAACTCCATGATCAGCCCTTTTTGAAAGCCACCATGGAGGTAAAGTTGAAGCACTGGAACCAGGTATCGCAACTGCAAAAACCTGCTGCCAGGGCGCGCCGCCGATGGTCGTCGATGGTTTCCGGAATCAATACATTTTCCAGGGCCGTGCGTTTGCGGCTGATTTCCAGTCTGGAATAGCCCATTTCCTCCTTGAAGCGATGGTACATATCGATAAACAGCTGATTTACTGCCGGGTCCGGAAACACAATCTTCTCCGACAGGATCAGTATGCCGCCGGGATTCATCCCCCGGCATATGCGGGCCAGCAAGGCATCCCGCTGCGTCACCGGGATAAACTGCAGGGTAAAGTTGAGCACTACCACCGAAGCGTTCTGCACGTCTATGTCCATGATATCCGAGCAGATCATTTGCAGTTCCGGACCCTTGTCCGGTGCTTCCGCAGCTTCTGCCATGCGCGCGATCATGGCCGCTGAATTGTCCACGGCGACAATCCTGTATTGCGAGTGGGGTACCTGGGCTCGAATGGCCATCGTGGCGGCACCCAGGGAGCAACCGAGGTCATAAACTGTGGACCCGGGCCGGCAATATTGTCCCGCCAGCACACCGATCATCGAAATAATGGTCCGGTAGCCGGGCACCGAACGGTCGATCATATCCTCAAATACTTCGGCGACCCGGGCATCGAACACAAATTCGGCAGGGGCTGATGTGTGGGCAAATAGGCGGTCTTTCCTGGTTTTCAACAGGGTCTGATCCATTGGTCAACGGCGCCGTCCAGGAAGAAAAAAAATTCTTGCCAACAATTATTGTATGGCACGGAAATTTGTCCTATGTTACACGGCAGCGTGGGTATTATGCGGCAAGCCACTTCACATTCAAATGTCGATCCATCCCGCCTGGTAACAGTCTACCTTGAACCTATTCACCGGCACCTGCAGTGGCGCCTGGTGCTGAAGCGAGTGAAAACCAGGCTTGAGTCCGATCTGGCGACCCAAAAACCGTGATTAATTTTTGCAGAGACTTTATGCAGTACCTGACTGAAATAAAAAGTATCCCGCTAAGGATTGGCAGCCTGTACGGCAGAACCGTCAGCAATGATGTCCAATGCGAAATAAGACGTACCCGGCGCAAGAGTCTGGCTATCCATATCAAGCACCGGAAAGTGGAAGTGCGCTCCCCCTTGCGTACCAGTCAACGTGAGATCCGCCAGTTTCTTGCATCCAATGAGGCCTGGATTCAGCAGAAACTGCTGGAGGAATCCCAGCGCTACAGGGAGTCATTGCGCATTGAACGGGGGCGCAGGATTTTCTATCGGGCCAGGGAACTGACCATCGTCTTCGACGAACAACCCTGGCAGAAAATTATCGTCACACCGCAGGAGTTTATTGTTCAGGGCCCGGAACTGACGCCCGAGCGGGCCAGAAATCAGGTTGATGCCTTCCTGATCGAAAAGGCGGCAAATTATCTGCCTGGGCGTACCCGGGCATTGGCCAGGCATTTAAGGGTCGGGCACAAACTCACGGAAGTGAAGTTTCGCAAAACCAAATCCAAGTGGGGGCACTGCACCCCCGAGGGTGTCATACAATTCAACTGGCTGATCATGTTGGCGCCTTACGCGGTTGTCGATTACATGATTGCCCATGAAGTGTGCCACCTGGTCCACCTTGATCATTCCTCCCGCTTCTGGAATCTGGTGGAGGAAGTGTGTCCGAACCATGATTACTATATGAACTGGCTCAAGGAACACGAACACCGTTTCTGGATGTAACCGCTGTCTGGTCAGTTTTTTCCGCAACCAGATCCCACACGCCATGACCGAGTCTTGTGCCGCGCCGCTCGAATTTGGTAACCGGCCGATCCGTCGTTGCGATGTATGTGTGGTCGGGTGACAGGTTGCGCAGCGAGGGACAGCTGTTCACTACCTCCAGCATTTGCAATGCGTAGGGTTCCCAGTCGGTAGCAAGATGCAGGCGACCGCCGGGTTTCAGTTTCTGCGCCAGCAAACTGACAAAATTTGGCTGGATCAGGCGTCGCTTGTGATGCCGTTTCTTGTGCCATGGATCCGGAAAGAAAATCTGTACAGTATGAATTCCGTGGTCCTGAAAACAGTGCGCCAGCACTTCGCTGGCGTCATGATTGATGATACGCAGATTCGTGATCCCGGCCTGCACAATGCCTTGCAGCAGTTTGCCGATTCCCGGCCTGTGCACTTCTATACCCAGATAATTGAGCTGTGGATGGTGAATGGCCATTTCCAGCAGGGAATCACCCATGCCAAAGCCAATCTCAACCACCAGTTCCGCCTTGCGGGAAAAAATCGAATCAAAATCAAGGACAGCGGGCTGATACTCGATGACATAGTCCTGTCGGTGCAGCGCGATAGCCCGTTCCTGCCCGTCTGTGAGGCGACCGCCACGCACGACGAAGCTGCGAATCGGGCGCTTGCCCTGAGGCAAATCTGCCGGCAACCCGCTGTCATCAGAAGGTTTGCCAGTCATGATTGAGATGAGAAGAACACCATAGAATTGCTACCGGGTTCAGAGGCCGGGTTCAGAGGAAGGAGCCGTCGATCGGAGAAGATGCGCTGGCGTACAGGCGTCGCGGCATGCGCCCGGCCAGAAACGCCTCGCGACCGGACTCCACTGCTTTGCGCATCGCCGAGGCCATGAGTACCGGATGCTTCGCTTCGGCGATGGCGGTATTCATCAATACGCCGTCGCAGCCGAGCTCCATCGCAATGGTCGCATCTGATGCCGTGCCAACGCCGGCATCGACGATAATCGGCACTTTGGCATTTTCCAGAATCATTTTTATGTTGTACGGATTTCTGATCCCGAGACCGGAACCAATCGGGGCTCCCAATGGCATTACCGCAACACAACCAATTTGTTCCAGACGCAGCGCCACGAGCGGATCGTCGCTGGTGTAGACCATCACATCGAAACCGTCATTGACCAGTTGCTCTGCCGCGATCAGCGTTTCGGTGACGTTGGGGTAAAGGGTTTTCTGGTCGCCCAGCACTTCCAGTTTCACAAGTTTGTGGCCGTCCAGCAGTTCTCTTGCCATGCGACAGGTTCGAACCGCTTCCTCGGCGTTATAACAGCCGGCCGTGTTCGGCAATATCGTAAACTGCTTTGGCGATATGACTTCCAGCAGACTGGGTTTGTTTCGATCCTGGCCAAGATTGACACGGCGTATTGCGACAGTGATGATCTCCGCGCCGCTGGCTTGCAGCGCTGCCAGGTTTTCATCGAAGTCCTTGTACTTGCCACTGCCGATGATCAGCCGCGAGCCGTAATGTATCCCGGCTATTTCCAATGGCTTGTCTTTTTGGTTGCTCATGTAATCAATTCTGGATTGAATGGGTTGAACGGGGACATATTAACCGCCACCGATGGCCTGGACAATTTCCACAACGTCTCCAGTCTTTAAAACCTGTGACGCATAATTGCTGCGCGGCACGATCTGCCGGTTCAGCTCCACCGCAATTTTTGCTCCACCCAAATCCAGCTTGGCGAACAATGCAATCAGGGTGCTGTCATTGTCGAGCGAAACAGGTGCACCATTTACCGTGATTTGCATGGCAGTCTAGTGTCAGATCACGCGGGCAGGTTGGCTTTATATACAGCCCAGCCGAGCATTCCCCAACCGAGGAGAAATGCCAGCCCGCCCAGCGGTGTTATCGCGCCCAGCCAGCGCACACCGCTAAGACTCAGGACATAGAGGCTGCCCGAGAACAGCATAATTCCTGCAAGGAAAGCCCAGCCGCTGACACGAATAAAAACCGAGGACGGGTAATGTAACGCCAGCAGACCTGCCCCAAGCAGCGCCAGCGCATGATACATATGGTACTGAACGCCGGTCTGGAATGTGGCGAGCAATTCGGCCGACAGCCGGGATTTGAGTCCGTGTGCTGCGAATGCACCAAGCGCAACGGCGAGAAAGCCGTTGAGCGCAGAAAGAATCAGAAACAGTTTCGCCATGGCGGCTCCATTGTGCGTTTTAGGGAACCTCTGTACAAGGCCTGGTTTTAACGTGATTCCGTGGGCGAAAAAAAACCGCCAGTAGTCCAGGCGGTTTTTTTATAATTCCTGTTTATCACGCTTCCAGGAAAGTACGAACCTTGTTCATTGCATTTTTTTCCAGCTGTCTGATACGTTCAGCAGAAACGTTGTATCTGGCCGCCAGATCATGCAATGTTGCCTTGTCATCATTGAGCCAGCGACTGGTAATAATATCCTTGCTGCGTTCATCCAGTTCGGAAATAGCCAACTGCAGATTATGGTTGGTGGTTTCTTCCCACTCGGACTCTTCCAGATTCGCAGCCAGATCCGAACCCTGGTCTTCCAGATAATAGGCTGGCGCTCGATAGGCCATGTCATCGTCAGCGTCTGCCTCGATATCAAACGGGGTGTCGTAGGAGCTCATGCGACCCTCCATTTGCCGTACTACTTTGGCGTCCACTCCCAGATCGTGGGCTACTGCTTCGGCTTCAGCGTTGTTCAACCAGCCCAGACGTTTTTTCGAACTGCGCAGATTGAAGAATAGTTTACGTTGTGCCTTGGTGGTAGCGATCTTTACGATACGCCAGTTGCGCAGAATATATTCATGCATCTCGGCCTTGATCCAGTGCACGGCAAAGGAAATCAAACGCACGCCCACTTCCGGGTTGAAGCGTTTCACTGCCTTCATCAGTCCGACGTTGCCTTCCTGAATCAAATCACCTAACGGCAATCCGTAACCGGAATAGGTCTTGGCCATATGCACGACGAAACGCAGATGTGCCAATACCAGCTGACGCGCAGCATCCACGTCCTCTTCGTAGTAATACCGGTGGGCCAGGTCTTTTTCCTGTTCCGGTGTAAGCACAGCAACGCTGTTGACGGAAGCAATGTACGCGGTCAGATCATGTCCCGGAACGATCGGGTCAATAATTCTAAGACTCTTGCCAGTACTCATAGCTCTCCTCTGTTGCAGCTTGTGAAAACACGTTTTACGTCTTGCTTAAAGGGACCGCATTCTAGCACTCATTATTGCATCGTGCTATTCGGTGTCCCCGGTATTACTCGTTGAATTCTAAGAGGAATACCATTCTCAGTATAGTTCGTAAAGTTCCGGATGGCATTGATCCAGAGCAAGGACTATTGGGTCTGTCCGACATAATACAAGGGCGGCGGCAAAATCATCCGTCCCCTATCGCACGCAGTTGCTGAAACACAGAGATGACGGCACCCAGCCAGCCCAGCAGTGCCCCGGACAGGACCAGGGACAGAAACCCGGCGAAGCCGATTCCAGTGAACTGGAATTCCGAGCCGTAAAGCCCCAGCAGGGATTGAAGCGGGCCGTTAAAGCTGAAAAGTACCAGCAGCAGGAGCAAACCAGCCAGCATCCCCCCCGCCAGCCCAAGTAGTACGCCGGTATAGAGGAAAGGCCTGGCGGCATAACTATTGGTGCCGCCTACCAGTTTCACAACGGCGATTTCCGTGCGCCGGTTCTCTATCGCCAGTCGAATGGTATTGCCGATGATGAACAAAACTGCCACTGCCAGAATGGCTGAGAACACCAGATTGATTCTCCCGAGCATACTGCGGAACCCCTCCAGTCGCTGTAACCATTCCAGATCCATCTGCACCAGCTCGACTTCCGGGAGGGATTGCAGGTATTGATAAGTCCGCCGGGCTCCCTCAGCGGACTTGTCCACAGGCACTACCAATATTGTCGCCGGCAGCGGGTTTTCGTCCAGTTGCTGGACCAGATCTCCCAATCCCGAATGCTCGGCAAAATCCTGCAATACCGCAGCCTTGGACAAATAAACAACAGATTCTATGCCTTCCATCGTAAGTAAGTTATCACTAACATTGCGCCCTTCTGATTCCGAAACCGTGTCCCTCAGGTAGACGGTCAATTGCGCATCGTCCACAAAACCCTGATCGATCGCGTTAAGGTTGACATTGATCAGCTGCAGAATCGCCGGCAATAACAGCGCGATCCCGACTACACAGAGGGTCATGAGGGTTGAAAGTGGTGTGCTGATCAGGCGTTTGACACTGTCAATAGCACAGTCTCGGTGGGCTTCCATCCAGGCCACGGAAACGATCTTGTCGGTTTCCACCGCCTGGGGTTGTCTGGGCTTGGCTGGCAGTTTCGGTGACTTGCGGGTCCGGTGCCTGACATTTTTCATGCCCGACTTACCGGATTTTCGTGGGTTGCATCGTTGACAAGGCGGCCATCCTCAAGGGTGATAATGCGATGTCGAAGCCGACTGATGAGGCTCAAATCATGGCTGGCAATCAGCACACAGGTGCCAACCTGGTTGAACGCTTCGAACAGTCTCAGAATTTCCGCAGAAAGCAGTGGATCAAGATTGCCGGTCGGTTCGTCTGCCAGCAGGATGCTTGGGCGGTTCACTACCGCCCTGGCGATCCCAACTCTTTGCTGTTCGCCACCGGACAAATTGACCGGATTGAGTTTTTCCTTGCCCAGCAGGCCCACCTTGTCGAGCGCCGCCCTGACCCGCCTGCCCGCTTCTTGGCGACGGTAGCCGCTGACCAGTAAGGGCAGGGCGACGTTCTCGAATACCGAGCGGTCAAACAACAGCTGGTGATTCTGGAAAACCACACCAATCCTGCGCCGGTGCGGAGGAACCTGACTGGAACCAAGGCGATTGAGATTTTTACCATCGACAAAAACCTGCCCCTGGCTGGCTTTCTCGATGCGGATAATCAGTTTCAACAAGGTGCTTTTGCCGGCACCGGACCGACCGGTCAGAAATGCAATTTCGCCCCGGTCCAGTTCGAAACTGATCCGGGACAAGGCTTCGTTCCCTGAGCTGTAACGTTTGCTGACGTTATCGAACCTGATCATTCGGCAAACAGGGCGCTGACAAATTGCTCCGCTTCAAAAGGTCTCAGGTCATCAATTTTTTCACCGATGCCGATGAAGCGAATGGGCAGTTTCAATTGACGGGCAATGGCGAACACCATGCCGCCCTTGGCAGTACCGTCAAGCTTGGTTAAACACAAACCGGTAAGCGTTACCGTTGCGTGAAAACTTTTCGCCTGGTTCAACGCGTTTTGTCCGGTAGTGGCGTCAAGCACCAGCATTGTTTCATGCGGCAGTGTCGGGTCCTGCTTTTTAAGCACGCGGACGATCTTCTCAAGTTCATGCATCAGATTGTCTTTGGTGTGAAGGCGTCCGGCGGTATCTGCTATCAGCACGTCGGCGCCTCTTGCGCGCGCTGACTGATAGGCATCGAATATTACCGAAGCGCTGTCACTGCCGGTGGCTTGTGCAATTACCGGCACGTCATTACGCCGACCCCATTCCTGCAGTTGCTCAACGGCAGCGGCACGAAATGTGTCACCTGCTGCCAACACCAGTTTCAATCCCTGATCCTTAAGGAGTTTGGACAGCTTGCCGATGGTCGTGGTTTTGCCAACTCCGTTAACTCCCACCATCAGAATGACAAAGGGTTTTTTTGTCGTGTCTATTTTCAACGGCGCATCGCATTCGCGCAACAGGCTGGTCAATTCGCGTTTCAGGCCATCGATGAATTGTTGCGGATCAGCGATTTGTTTGCGGTCAAGCTGCTGCCGCAATTTCTCGATAACTTCGCTGGTGGCGTCCAGACCTACATCGGCACTGAGAAGACGGGTCTCCACCTCGTCCAGCAAGGAGGCATCGACGGTCTTGTGTCCGAGGACAAGTCGACCGATACTTTCCCCCAGCGCCGCGCGCGAGCGACCCAGTCCGGAGATGAGGCGACTGAAGAATCCACCGTTATTGTCGTTCACTGAGAGTCTCGTACGTGTTGTTGCGGAGGTCCATGGCGGACGGGGCGTAATCCTACCATTTGTCGGGCGGTGATGACACTGCAGCCAGATTCCCCCGACCAATCCGCAAGTCACCACGCAGCCATAAGGCAATAGCGCCAATTTCTGCCAAACTTGTTAGAATCCAGTCCGTCTTCAGTAACCTCAATACCAGTTCGGAAGTAATAATGTCGTCCACTCCCAGCGGCAATACCCTGCGCGTAATCGGCGGTAAGTGGCGCAGCCGGAAAATCAGTTTTCCGGTTGTCGACAATCTGCGACCGACCGGTGATCGAATACGGGAAACCCTGTTCAACTGGTTACAGTCGACAGTTCCCGGGTCAAATTGTCTTGATCTGTTCGCCGGCAGCGGCGCCTGTGGAATCGAAGCGCTATCCAGAGAGGCAAGCCATGTGTTTTTCATCGAACAGGATGTTGCCGCTTCCAATTCCATTGCGGCCAACCTGCGTACGCTCGGTTCATCGCAGGGAGAGGTTTTATGCAGTGATGCATTTGCCTGGCTTGCATCCTATGACGAGAGCAATGCAAGGAAATTCGATATTGTATTTGTCGATCCGCCGTACAAGAAGGATTTGACGACTCTGTCAGCGCAGAAACTGGAAAGCAGCGGTTGCCTCAAGCCGGATGCCCTGATTTACATTGAGTCGGATAAACCATTGGCGCTGGAGGGATTTCCTCAAAACTGGATGGAATTGAAACACAAGAAAGCCGGCAAGGTGAACTATTACCTTTTTGGTCGACAGCCTGTGGCTGCAAAGTCAAACCCATGACAATTGAATTGCAAGGCAAAAAATTTCAACCGAGTGTGTGGTTGCCGAACGGGCATCTGCAAACGCTCTGGCGAAAATTCAGTGCGGTAAGTCCATTGTCGCTGCTGCGCCAGCGCATCGAACTTGCGGACGGTGACTTTATTGATCTTGACTGGTCAGCAACAAATGAGGAGCTGATCAAAACAGACAAGCCGATTGTATTACTGGTGCACGGGCTGTGCGGAAGTTCCGCTTCCGGTTACGTTCGTTCAATGCAGGTTTGTCTGACGAAATTCGGTTTCCCCGCTGTAGCCCTGAATTTCAGAGGTTGCAGCGGTGAACCCAACCGTCTGGCGCGAGCCTACCATTCCGGTGTCTCGGAGGATCTACAGGAAGTATTTGCCCGGCTGCAGGCGGCATATCCACAAAAGGAATTCGCGCTGGTAGGGTATTCACTCGGCGCCAATGTAACCCTTAAATGGCTCGGTGAAAGCAATCCGCAGCAGGTACGTTGTGCCATCGCGGTCTCGACGCCGTTCAGCCTCGCTTATTGTTCCGAATCGATGAAAAAGGGTTTGGGCAAATACTACGGCCGTTTCTTTCTCAAGCGCCTGGTGAGCGTGACTGAATACAAGAAACAGGAGTTGCGCGAACGCGGCAGACAGGATCAGGTCGAGATACTGGAATCCTGCGGAGATCTGAACCGGCTTTCCAGCCTTTGGGACTTTGATGATCAGGTCACCGCACCGCTTCATGGTTTCGCCGATGCAGAGGACTATTATGAGCAGTGCAGCAGCAACCGGTTTTTACCCTTGATATCAACGCCGACCCTGCTTATACAGAGTCTTGATGACCCCATTATTCCGGCCGGGGCGTTACCAACCGGACCCGGCCTGAATAACAATATTCATGTGGAAATCAGCGGGCAGGGCGGGCATGTGGGTTTTATTTCCAGGCACGACCGTTACTGGCTGGAACACCGGATAATACGTTTTATTGAAAGTTGGGAGTGAGCTTATTCCGATTGAGCGCACTCCTGCCTTCTTATAGAATGCATCAATCTTTCCGTATGGCGAGTCGCCCATGAAAATTGCCGTTTATCCCGGAACCTTCAACCCCATCACCAATGGTCATACTGACCTGGTGGAACGTGCATCGGGATTGTTTGATCGAATCATTGTAGCCATTGGCACCAATAGCCAGAAGGTAGTGGCGCTACCGGTTGAGAAGCGCGTAACCTTGGCGAGAGAAGTTCTGTCCCATCTGGACAATGTTGAAGTGCAGCCATTCGATTGCCTGCTGACCGAGTTTGTCAGGCGCTGCAATTCCAATATTATCCTGCGCGGTTTGCGAACGGTGGCAGACTTTGAGTACGAGTTCCAGCTGGTGGGAATGAACCGCGTGCTGGATCCGGGCATCGAGACAGTTTTTCTGGCACCGGCTGAACATCTGGCTTATATCTCATCGACACTGGTGCGTGAAATTGCCACCTATGGCGGCGATATTTCAAAATTTGTCCATCCCTCGGTGGCCAGGGCGATGAAACAATTGCGCTAGGCCTGGCAATGCGGGCAATAGAAGGTACTTCGCTGTCCCAGTCGCGATACTCGTATAGGCTGGTTGCACACGCGGCAAAGCTGGCGGTCTCGTCCATATACCATGAGTGATTGGCTGAAGTATCCTGGCTGCCCGTCACTGTCAGTGAAATCCCGCAATGTTGTCCCCCCAAGCTTGATCGCCTGGTGCAATATCGCTTTTATTTTTTCCGCCAGCAGCTGATACCGGGCCAGGGTAATCCGGCCGGCAGCCTTGCCGGGACGAATGCCGGACGCAAACAGGGCTTCGTTGGCGTAGATATTACCCACCCCTACCACTACCTTGCTGTCCATAATGAAGTTCTTGATCGCCTGTTTTTTATGTCGCGATCGCGCTTTGAGGTAATGGCCGTCAAAGTCCATCGATAACGGTTCGGGGCCGAGATCAGTGAGCAGGGGATGATTCATCGGATCGGATTTGAACCACAGCATGCAGCCAAAACGTCGCGGATCAGTGAATCGAAGAATAGATCCTGATTCAAACTGCAGATCTATATGGTCATGTTTGCGGACCGGTGAAGTTCCCGGCAGGATGCGCAGACTGCCGGACATGCCGAGGTGAATCAGCAATGTACCTGCATCGCTGCTCAGCAGCAGGTATTTACCGCGGCGGGTAACAGCGTGGAAGAAGTGGCCCGGTAATTCCTGCTTCAAGCTGCGCGGCACCTGCCAGCGCAGGCGCGACTGGCGAACGGTCACAGACCGAACCGGCTGGTTGATGATATGGTGTGCAATCCCTGATCGCGTGGTTTCAACTTCCGGCAGTTCCGGCATACTAATTTCCATCTGTCCTCTCTGGCAAAACCGGAGGGACAGGAATTATTTAAACCTGTGGCAGTTATAATCTTTCCGAACCAGCAAAAAAAGGCATGGCTTGCAAATATGGAGAAAAAGATTCTTGGCATTGATGCCGGGGGCACTTTTACTGATTTTGTATTGCTTTCCCTGAACGGCAAGGATGCGCAGTTGCAGGTGCACAAGGTATTGTCAACGCCGGATGCACCGGAGCGCGCCATTTTGCAAGGTATCGTTGAACTTGGTCTTGGCGACTGGGTCACAAGTGGCAGGTTGCACATTATTCATGGCAGTACGGTGGCCACCAATGCAGCGTTGGAAAATAAAGGTGTACGCACTGCATTTGTCACCAATACCGGTTTCGCAGATCTGTTGACCCTGGCGCGCCAGACGCGTCCGAGCCTCTATCAACTGGAATTTCCGCCGCGTCCGCCACCGGTGCCGAGGGAGTTGTGTCTGG
>JBBDXV010000280.1:8934-22710 GCA_040902165.1 Pseudohongiellaceae bacterium | reverse complement strand
AATCCCGACCCTGAATCCAGGAATGGGCGCGGGCACAACGATCCAGAGAAATGGTCCCACGGGGACTGGCGCCGTACTCAAGCCATTTCACCAGATCCTCGCCATAGACTTCCGGATTACGAGTGGCCATGATCAGTTGAATAATGTATTCCTCAACTGCCGGTGCCATATGCATGGCCAGAATTTCCTGGCGTGCTTCAAACAGATCAGTCTGGGCGATGATCTTGGGCGGTGCCGGAATCTTGTTTCGCGCTTCATCCCGTACCAGATTCAGAATCTGACGCTCCGCCTCGATCGCAGGATAACCAATCGTCACGTGCATCAGGAAGCGGTCGAGTTGCGCTTCCGGCAATGGATAAGTGCCTTCCTGTTCGATTGGATTCTGGGTTGCCATCACCATGAACAGCGGCGGCAAGGTAAATGATTCCCGACCCACGCTCACCTGGTGTTCAGCCATCGCTTCCAGCAATGCTGATTGCACCTTGGCGGGTGCCCGGTTGATTTCGTCGGCCAGAACCAGGTTATGGAAAATCGGACCCTGTTGAAATCGGAAGCTGCCATCTTCCGGTCGGAATACCTCGGTGCCGGTAATGTCACTCGGCAGCAGATCCGGGGTGAATTGTATGCGGTGGAAATCGCCTTCAATGGCGCGCGACAAATCTTTGATGGCCTTGGTCTTGGCTAGCCCGGGCGCACCTTCAACCAGCAGGTGCCCATCGGCCAGCAATGCAACCAGCATGCGATCCAGTAAACGCTCTTGTCCGATAATTTGTTGTGATAACCAGTTTTTGAGTTCTGCTATGATTCCGTGGTGACTCATGCGTAAACGTATCTCGTATGTTGGTGCGATCAGGGCGAAGTCAGCGATTTTAACCGTTTTCGCTTGGATGTCTACTAGGGAACCCGGCTACAGACCGGAGAAATCGGCTTCGTAACCATTAGTCACAATCAAGCTGATCAGAATCAAGCTGGTCAGAATCAGGACGCACGAAGCAGGGGATAAATGGCAATAACACGACAGCGAAAAACAAGTGTAGCGAATAGTGTGCTATTGGCCCCCTTGTACAAGAAAATTCAGTCCCGCCACGGTAAACGCAAAGCTGAAACACTGACACTGTTCGCGCGTAGACTGTTTGCCAGCAGTGCACACACCGAGCTGGCACTGCTTCCTATCGGTCAGATTTACAATGAAGTGCTCGCGGCCTGGAATTTTTTCCAGCAAAGGCCCGCAATTGCGCCGAAGATCCGTTTTTCAAATCCTTACAGCAGTGCCAGAACCGCTGGCAGTCACGGTACCGTAATTCATTTGCTGGCGGATGATATGCCGTTCCTGGTGGACTCGGTCAGCCAGGAGTTGAATAACAGGAATATCGGCATCGAGGCGGTTTATAACGCTGTTTACCATGTTGAGCGACAACGCCGCGGTAAAGGTGGCGGCGATCTGAAAAAGCTCGGGCTGGTGAAGCAGGAGGTAAATCAGGCCGAAGCACTTCTGTGTTTCCACACCAGCTGGCTGTCGCCTGAAGAATGCGAGTTGCTGGAACAGGCATTGCTGGATGTGCTGCATCATGTTGACGCTGCAGTGCAGGATTTTGTGCCGATGTGTGCGCGCGCCGTATCCCTGCGGGAGACACTTTTACACGCGAAAACGCCGGTAACGCGTGATGAATTACAGGAGTCCTGCGCCTTTATTGCCTGGCTGGTGGAAAACCATTTCACCTTTCTTGGCTATGAAAAGTACAGCATTACGCGTTCCGGCAAGAGCACTTACCTGAGTCTGGACAAACGCTCGCTGTTAGGAATTTCAAAACTAAAAACCGGTTTGCGTTCGCGTGTGCAGTTAAAGGATGTCGCGGACGACGCTGGGGAATTGATCCTGCGTAAACAAATCTGCAGTTTTGCCAAATCCGCCGTGCGCTCGAAAGTGCATCGACCTGGTTTCTATGACTATGTGTTGATCAAGGAGTTCAACAGCCAGGGTGAGGTTGCGGTCGAACACAGGTTCCTTGGGCTTTATACCTCGTCAGTTTATTTCCAGATGGCGTCTGATATTCCCCTGTTGCGCAAGAAGATTCGTTATGTTCTGGACCGCTCTGGATTTACCCCCAATGGTCACAGCATCAAGGGTCTGTACCAGGTTATCAATGCGCTGCCGCGGGACGAGCTGTTCCAGCTTACCAATCAACAGCTGTTTGATCTCGCCATGCAGATTTCCCAGATACATGAGCGCCGGCGCGTACGCCTGTTTATTCGCCGGGATAACTATGGCAAATACATTTCTGCGCTGGTGTACATACCAAAGGATATCTATACCACCAGAGTCAGGCTGGAAATGCAGCAATTCCTGTTACGCGAGCTGCAGGCGGTGGAGCTGGACTTCAGCGCCTATTACCCGGAATCAATTCTGGCGCGTCTGCATTTTATCCTGCGGGTACCCAATATCAGCAAGCTGACATTTGATCCGGTCGAACTGGAAATGCGCCTCGTGCAGCTGGTAAAACCCTGGGATGACGAACTGCTGGATCAACTGCAGGCAACGCATTCAGATCAATTCACCCGCTACCTGTTTAATCAGTTTGCCGGATATTTTCCGCTGACCTACAAGGAGGAATACAGTGCGGCTGAGGCGGTGCGCGACATCCCCCATATGCAGGAAGTGATTCGCACTCGCGGCCTGTCTCTGGAATTTGAAGCGATCAACGACGGAGCCGAATTCAATTTTGGTTTCAAGGTATTTCGTTATGGCGCCCAGCTGGTGCTGTCGGATGTTATTCCGGTTATCGAACACATGGGGCTCATGGTGTTGCGTGAGCAGGGCTATTGCCTGCACAGGCAAGGTGAAACAGAAATCTGGCTGCATGATTTCAGTCTCAGCAGCAAATCAGTACTCAAGCTCGATGTAGAGACGGCGCGGGAACATTTTGAGGAAGCGTTTGAGGCAGTGTGGCAGGGGCGTACCGAGGATGACACCTACAACGCCCTGGTGCTGGGTTCGCAGCTGCCATGGCGAGAGGTGGCACTGTTGCGTGCCTATGGTGCCTACATGAAACAGATTCAGGCCGGCTACAGTCAGCACTTTATCGCAGAAACGCTGCGTGCCAACGGCAAGATTACGACCAAACTGGTGCGTTACTTCAAGACCCAGTTTGATCCGCAGTTTACCGCCGGCACCGCTGCCAGACAGAAAAAGGCGTTGCGCCTCGAGCAAAGTATTCTCCGGGCCGTCGACAACGTCATCAATCTGGCTGAAGACAATGTGTTGCGTCTGTATCTGAAACTGATGCAGGTTACGCAGCGCACCAATTATTTTCAGACTGCAGCCGGCGGTAGTGTGAAGGAATATTTTTCCTTCAAGTTGCGATCTGGACTGGTGGAAGAAGTACCGCGACCGCGACCGGAGTATGAAATCTTTGTTTTTTCACCGGCTTTCGAAGGCGTACATCTGCGCGGCGGAAAAGTAGCCCGCGGTGGCTTGCGCTGGTCAGATCGCCGGGAGGATTTTCGCACCGAAGTGTTGGGTCTGGTTAAAGCCCAGCAGGTCAAGAATTCAATCATTGTGCCGGTTGGCGCCAAGGGCGGTTTTGTCGTCAAGACAGCCAGTACCGGATTAAGTCGTGAAGCGGTGCGGGAGCAGGGTATTGCCTGCTATCGCTCATTTGTCAGAGGGCTGTTGGATATTACCGACAACATCGTCGCTGGCGCAGTCGTTCCGCCTGCTCAGGTGGTACGTCGGGACGAGGATGACACTTATCTGGTTGTGGCAGCCGACAAAGGCACGGCGGCTTTTTCTGATATCGCCAACGGCATCGCCCGTGAATACGATTTCTGGCTGGGTGACGGTTTTGCCTCAGGTGGCAGCAATGGCTATGACCACAAGAAAATGGGAATTACCGCCCGCGGCGCCTGGATTTCGGTGCAGCGGCATTTCCGCGAGCTTGGTATCGATGTGCAAAAGCAGGATTTTACGGTGGCTGGAATTGGTGATATGTCAGGCGACGTATTCGGCAACGGGTTGTTGCAGTCTCCCCATATCCGCCTTGTCGCTGCGTTCAACCACCTGCACCTCTTCATCGATCCCAATCCGGATCGACAGTTGAGCTTCAGGGAGCGACGCCGATTATTTCGACTGCCGACATCGGCCTGGTCGGACTATAACGTTAAACTGATTTCGCGGGGTGGTGGCGTATTTTCCCGTAGCGCCAAGGTCATCACTGTCAGCGCAGAAATGCGCAAGCGTTTCGGCATCGAAGAAGACCGCCTGGCCCCTGACCGGTTGATTTCAGCAATATTAAAAAGCCAGGTAGACCTGTTGTGGAATGGTGGTATTGGCACTTATGTAAAAGCTGCGCATGAAACCCATGCCGACACCGGAGACAAGGCTAATGACACCTTGCGCGTCAACGGCGGGGACCTGCGCTGCAAGGTAGTCGCCGAAGGCGGCAACCTTGGCTTTACCCAGGCCGGACGTATCGAGTATGCGTTGCAGGGGGGCACTTCACTGACAGACTTTATTGACAACTCGGCCGGTGTGGACTGTTCCGACCATGAAGTGAATATCAAGATACTACTGAATGAATTATTTGCCCGGGGTGAGCTTAAAACGGAAGCACGCAGCAAACTGTTGACCGGCATGACCGAGGAGGTGGCGCGGCTGGTACTGCGAAACAATTACAAGCAGGTACAGTCAATCGGTATTGCCTTCTCGCAGGCCAAGTCGAATTTTGCCGAGTATATTGACCTGCTCGAATTTCTCGAGACCCATGCGGGTCTGGATCGCAAACTGGAAAATTTCTCCACTGAGGAAGAGCTTGAGGAACGCAGGACGGAAGGACTGGGACTGACCCGGCCGGAACTGGCAATTCTTACTTCCTACATGAAGATGTATCTGAAGGCACAACTGGTCAACGCATCCTATATCGAAGATGACTACCTGCTGCCTTGTCTCTACAGTGCATTCCCGGCCATGCTGGTGAGCGAGTTTAAACCAGCCCTGCATAAACACCGGCTACGCAAGGAAATTGTCGCCACCCAGTTGGCCAACGAGGTAGTGAATCTGGCAGGTCCCAGTTTTATCTATCGCAAGGTGGAATATACCGGTGCGACTGTCAACGATGTGGTCAAGGCGGCGGTGATTGCCAGAAACCTGTTTGGCATCGATGCCGTTGTCAATCAGGTGGAAGCACTTGATTACCGGGTAAGTGCCGCGGCACAGAATGAAATGATGCTGAAACTGATGCAGCTGATGCGCCGCGTGACCCGTTGGCTGCTGCGCAATCGACGTAGTCAGCTGGACCTCGCAGGTACTACCGGCGAGTTCTCAAAAGCGATAGAAATTTCCTTCGGACTGCTGCCGGAGGCATTGCCGGAAAAAGCCAGGGACCGGTGGCGGCTCAGGTTTGATCATTACCTCAATGAATCCGTTCCGAGGGAATTGGCTCACAGCATGGCCTGTGTTGAGTTTGTGTTTCCGTTGCTGGCTATTACTGAAATCAGCAGCGGCAGTAATATCGGGCCGCGCATGGCACTGGAAGCATTTTATGCAGTAGGTGATGCACTGCAGCTGGCGACCTTGCGTCAGGCTATCATTGATCTGAAAGTGGATAACCAGTGGCAGGCATTGGCGCGCAAGGCATTTCAGGATGATCTGGATTGGCAGCAGCGGGCGTTGACCCAGAATGTATTGCGGACGGTGGGCAAGTCTGGATCGGTACCGGCGGCGGTGCAAGCCTGGTGCGAGCAGCACCGGCTGCTCATTGCCAGATCGCAAGCCATGTTGCGGGATCTGCAACGGGAAAGCAGTTCAGACTATTCGGTTTTTTCTGTGGTCCTGCGCGAGCTTTTGAATCTCGCGCAAAATACTGCCAGCTATCACTGAGGTCTTAATGTACCTGTTAATGCGAAACCTTCTGTTTTTGCTGCCGGCAGAAAGCTCTCATCATGTCGCCCTGGTCATGATGGGCGTGGCCAAGCGTCTGGGTCTGTTGGGGCTTATCGCGGCACGAACCCGGGGACTGCAAAGACCAGTGACAGTCATGGGTCTGACATTTCCCAATCCAATAGGGCTGGCGGCTGGCCTGGATAAAAATGCCGACTATATCGATGCACTTGGCAGCCTGGGCTTCGGGTTTATCGAGGTGGGAACCCTGACGCCGCGCCCGCAACCGGGAAATCGAAAACCCAGACTGTTTCGGCTGCGCTCCAGGCAGGCCATCATCAATCGCATGGGTTTTAACAACAAGGGAATCGATCATGCAATGGAACGTATTGCCGCCAGTCATTACCGCGGCATACTCGGTATCAATATCGGCAAGAATTTTGATACTCCGGTCGAGAATGCGGCAGAGGACTATGTGCATTGTCTGCAAAGCTGTTACGCACATGCCTCCTATGTAACGGTCAATCTTTCCTCACCGAATACACCGGGACTGCGGGATCTTCAATTCGGCAGTCATCTTGATGCGCTGTTGCAGAGGCTGATGCAGTCCCGTGCGCAACTTCAGCAGCAGCACCGTCGTTATGTCCCGCTGGCGATCAAGCTGTCGCCGGATCTGACCAGTGCGGAAGTATTGTCTGTCGGCAGGGCATTACTGGCCCACAAGGTAGATGCCATTGTCGCTACCAATACGACGATGGACAAGGAAGCGGTCAGCGGTGACCCGCTTGCCGCTGAGGCCGGTGGATTGAGTGGCAAACCGCTTGCGCAGAAGTCCACCGACATTATCGCAGCATTGAAATCGGTTGTTGGAGACAGGATTCCCATTATCGGTGTTGGCGGAATCATGGATGCCGAAGACGCGCTGAAAAAACTGCGGGCAGGTGCCAGCCTGCTGCAACTCTACACCGGGTTTATCTTTTCTGGTCCTCCCCTTATTACCAAGATACTGGAGGCGCTGCAAAAGCAGGATGATGTCACCAATCACTGAATCTGTAGTGCCGGTGATTCTCTACACCACCGCCGGCTGTCATTTGTGTGAACAGGCAGAGCAACTCCTTTCCCTGCTGAGCAGTCAGCGCGCACTGGTCGTGGACGCTGTGGATATCAGCACAGACGAAGCCCTGGTGCGCCAATATGGAATTCGTATTCCGGTGCTATTGCGTCCCGATGGCGCAGAACTGAGCTGGCCCTTCGATATCGAGTCGCTGGAAGTTTTTCTGCGTGTTTGAATGCAGTCTCAGGTGCTGATCTTGATATGCCAGGGTTCAAACCTGACGCCAAACAGATTGTCGGTGGGATAACGAATATTGACATAGGCGAGTCCGGCGATCTTCTGATACTCACTGGTGCCGGAGAAATCTGCGGTGAAGTTCTTTTCCCCGAGGCCGATCTTGCCCACATCGAAGTCGCCGACCCCGTGGTAGGAATGTCCAGGCGGTGCCAGCGAGCGCGATGCCCGTGACAGGTTGCCATTGGCTTCGACGGTTTTGGCCAGAAATAGGCGCATCTGTTTTACCACGCTGCGCACACCTGAGGTCAGTACGATCTGGTCGCCGACATCGCGCTTGAGACGGTTATAAAGATTCAGCGATTCACCCTTGAGCAGGAAATGCCCGCTGTAGGGAATCTTGGCAATGTCATTGCGTGAAATGCTGTCAGTGAGATTGCTGGTAACCTTCTGGCCAAAAAATCCATAACGGGTGGGATCGGTGAAAAACACTTCATCGATGAACTCCAGTTCATCCTGATCGAAGCGACCTACCTCGGGAAAATCGTTGCCGTATTTGAGCATTTCATCAAAGCTGATGATATTGAAGTTGCCATGGCCGATATGGCGCTCCAGTCTGGCCAGGCGCTGGGTTGTCTTGAGCAGGGTTTTTTCGTAGCCCACGTCCAGATAGATATCGTTGGCAAAGATGGCATCAAAATTCCGGATACGGGTGAGATAACTGGAAATTTCCTGTTCCGACATCTGGCGGATATCAAAGGCGGTTTCGATCTGTACCGCAGGGGCCGGGGCGGGCAAGGGCTGAACCCCGGTGCTGGTGGCGATTTCTACCGGGGTAAAGTGAAAGCCGCGAGGCTGCGGACCGGCAATGCGTTGCCAAATGAAGTTGCCGCCGAACAGCATGGTGCTGGCAGCGAAAAAACCCTCCAGAAAAGCGCGTTTATTCAAGAACCCAACCTTTTACTACGATGGTCGTTTTTGTTGCCGTCAAATATAGCAAATCTTCTGGTCAGGATTAAACCACAAGCTTGAGATTAAACAGCTTATTCGCTGCAGCCGTGGTTTCCGCCGCTACCTGCTCCGGCGCCTTGCCGGTACAGCGGGCAACGGTATTCAGGACCTCGGTAAGAAAACCGGGTTCATTGCGCCGCCCTGCAGGCGCCGGAACAATACTGCGCGGCAGCAAATAGGGTGCATCGGTCTCCAGTAACAGACGGTCTGCCGGGATGGAGGAAACCAATTCCTGCAAATGGCGTCCGCGACGCTCATCACAAATCCAGCCGGTAATCCCGATGTGCATGTCCAGGTCCAGATAGTCAAAAAGCGCCCGGCGCTCATCGGTAAAACAATGCACTACGCCGCCGTTCAAGCGGCCACGATACTCCCTCAGGAGTTGATAAAAACTGTCATGCGCATCCCGCTGGTGCAGAAATACCGGTTTTTTCACCCGGCAGGCCAGTTCCAACTGACTGATGAAAGCGCTGAGCTGAACGTCTCGGGGAGAATAATCGCGATTGAAATCCAGACCCATTTCACCGGCTGCGACAATGAGAGGATCGGCCAGCCAGCGTTCCAGGTGAACAAGGGCAGAGGGATCAAGCTGGCTTGCAACATGAGGATGAAAGCCGGCGGTGAGGGTCATGTACCCTTCATTAGCGCGCACAATCTCCATACCAGAGGTGATGGACTGCAGGTCGGTCCCGGTAACGATGATATGTTTTATCCCGGCTTGTTTAGCATCCATCACCACTTTTTCCAGGTCGTGGCGAAATGCGGCATGACTCAGATTGGCACCGATATCCACCAATGAACAGCTGTGGTTTGCAGGGCTCATGCGTTGTATTCCTGATGTAGCTATTAGGCCAATAATAGCTGATAATACGCGGCCATTCGCGAACTGCATTGCAGTGATTGCCCTCATGTCAGCCAAACTACCTGAAAAGAAAGCCTTGGCCTGGTCGGATCTTGGATTTCAATATCACCGGACTGATTTCCGCTATTCCGCCGTGCACAAAAACGGCAAGTGGCAGGACGGAGAATTAATCGGTTCAGAAATGATTGCCGTGCACGAGGGCGCTCCTTCGTTACATTATGCCCAACAGTGTTTTGAAGGTCTGAAGGCACAGACCGCACCTGACGGCAGGGTCCTGTTGTTCCGTCCGACACTGAACAGCGAGCGCATGAATGAAGCCGCCGGACGCCTGATGATGCCGGCGGTGCCGAAGGAAATGTTTATTTCGGCAGTGGAACAGGCTGTGCGCGCGAACTACGCCTGGATTCCGCCGTATGGTTCCGGTGCATCCATGTATATTCGTCCCATGCTGATTGGCATAGGAGAGAATCTGGGTCTCAAGCCGGCGAAGGAATACGAGTTTCGGGTCTTTGTCTCACCAGTAGGAACTTACTATAAAAGTGCCGGACTGTCGGTTATCTCCCTGGCCGTTTCCGATCTGGATCGCGCGTCACCGCACGGTACTGGCAATTTCAAAATTGGCGCGAATTATGCCGGAGGCTTGCTGGCAACGCGAAAAGCCCAGGAACTTGGTGCCAACGAGGCATTGTTTCTGGACGCGGGCCAGCGGCGCTACATAGATGAAGCAGGATCGGCCAATATAATTATTGCGATGACCGGCGATCGTTTTGTGACGCCGCGTTCCGATGCGGTATTGCCCAGTGTTACCCGGCGCTCAATCATGGTGTTGGCGGAAGATCAGTTGGGACTGAAGACAGAAGCGCGCCCCATCGATTTGCGTGCAGAGGTAAATGAATTCGTCGAGGTTGCTGCCTGCGGAACTGCTGCCGTATTGTCACCAGTCGGCAAGATTTATTTTGACGGTGAGTGGCACAAGTTTTACGGCAACGGCGAAGCGGTGGGACCGGTCATGCAGAAACTTTATGATCTGCTGGTCGGCATTCAGAAGGGCGAGCAGGCCGACAAATACGGCTGGGTTCACCCGGTTCCGCTGTAGCGCTGGCCGCCATCGCGGAGATTGAAAAACTCCTATATATAGAAGGAAGACTTTGCCTTCCGGCCGGGGTCGAGGCAGGATTTTGCCAGTCTGCAGTAAAAATATTTTCCAACCTCCAAAGCCGCTTGGGCAACCTGGTTTTATTCAGGTTACCCCTTGTTGTCGTTGAGAATTTTCAAAAACCGTCGATTTGACTTCAGGGTTGTACCGGTCACCGGCCGGCGAACTAAAACTTGACCGATGGAAAACTTCCCCTTATATATGTGCGCTTTCTGAAAATCACGTCCCACAAAACAGCCCGAGAAGTCTATCATTCCATGCCAAAGTCCCTGGTAATTGTCGAGTCACCAGCCAAAGCCAAGACCATTAACAAATACCTTGGGCCGGAATTTATTGTTAAATCCAGCATTGGCCATATCCGCGATCTGCCTACTTCCGGCAACGGTGGTGTGGTGGACACCAAGGCGCGCGCGCAGGCTGCCGCTGCAACCCGCAAGCTCAGTGCCGACAAAAAAGTCGAGCACCGCAAAATCAAGGCAAAGCAACAGCTCGTCACCCGCATGGGGGTAGATCCCGATAACGGTTGGCGCGCCAATTACCAGATACTCCCCGGTAAGGAAAAAGTAGTCAGTGAATTGAGGAAGCTGGCAAGCACCGCAGAAAACATATATCTCGCAACCGACCTCGACCGTGAAGGGGAAGCCATCGCCTGGCATTTGAAAGAAGCGATTGGCGGCGACCCGACACGTTACAAGCGCGTCGTCTTCAACGAGATTACCAAGAAAGCAATCCAGGAAGCCTTTGCTGATCCTGGTGAGCTTGATATGAAATATGTTGAAGCCCAGCAGGCCAGAAGATTTCTTGATCGGGTTGTCGGCTTTATGTTGTCGCCGCTGCTGTGGGCCAAGGTGGCCCGCGGTTTGTCTGCCGGTCGTGTGCAGTCAGTAGCAGTGCGCCTGATCGTAGAGCGCGAGCGGGAAATCCGTGCGTTTATTCCGGAAGAATTCTGGGAAGTGTTTGCCGATCTTGTTGCCCCCGGCAAGCTGGCATTGCGCTGTCAGGTAATAAAGCGAAAGGGAAATAATTTTCGCCCGGCTAACCAGGGCGAGACAGATGCTGCCCTGGCTATCCTTCAGTCAGCAGAGTATGTCCTGAGTAAACGCGAGGATCGTCCTACCTCCTCAAAGCCGCGCCCGCCGTTTATTACTTCGACCCTGCAACAGGCGGCGAGCACGCGTCTAGGTTTCGGCGTGAAGAAAACCATGATGATGGCCCAGCGTTTGTATGAAGCCGGTTACATCACCTATATGCGTACTGACTCCACTCATCTGAGCAATGACGCATTGCAGATGTGTCGCGGCTATATTGAAAAACATTACGGCAAACAGTATCTGCCTTCTGCGGCGATCAACTACAGCGCCAGAGAAGGTGCGCAGGAAGCACACGAGGCGATACGGCCAACCGATGTCAATGTCTCGGCGGCGCAATTGCAGAACATGGAAACCGATGCCGCCAGGCTGTATACGCTGGTCTGGCAGTTCTTTGTAGCCTGCCAGATGCCGCCGGCGCGTTACCTGAGCTCGGCGCTGGTAGTGAAGGCAGCCGATTTCGAACTGCGCACCAAGGGTCGCATCATGCAGTTTGATGGTTATCTGAAAGCCATGCCCAACAAGGAAGATGATGTGGTATTGCCGGAAGTGGCGGTTGGCGAAAAACTGTCACTGAAAAAACTCGATCCGCAACAGAATTTCACCAAGGCGCCACCGCGTTATACCGAGGCCAGTCTGGTCAAGGAACTGGAAAAGCGCGATATCGGCCGGCCCTCCACCTATGCCTCTATCATTTCCACGATCCAGGACCGTGGCTATGTCAAAAGCGAAAACAAGCGCTTTTATGCGTTGAAGATGGGTGACATTGTTTCCGAGCGCCTGGAAGAAAGTTTCAGTGATCTCATGGATTACGATTTTACCGCACGCATGGAGGATTCGCTGGATGATGTGGCGGCCGGTAACAAGCAATGGAAAGCGCTGCTGGATGATTTCTATCGCAACTTTACGGCGCAGCTGGAAATAGCCGAACAGGCGGACGGCGGCATGCGGGTCAACAAACCGACCGACACGGATATACCCTGTCCCAAGTGTGGTCGGCCGATGCAAATCCGGACCGCCTCCACCGGTGTTTTTCTCGGCTGTTCCGGTTATTCACTGCCGCCCAAGGAACGTTGCAAAACCACCATTAATCTGACTTCCGGCGACGATGCCATCCGCACCGATGATCCAGAAGAAGCCGAAGCCCAGGAGAATCTTCAGCTGCGCAAAAAGCGGCGCTGCAGCAAATGTGGTGCAGCGATGGATGCGTACCTGATGGACGAAAAACGCAAGCTGCACGTCTGTGGCAATAATCCGGACTGTCCGGGTTATGAAGTGGAATACGGAACGTTCAAGCTCAAGGGTTATGACGGGCCGGTGATCGAATGTGATAAATGCGGCGCCGACATGCAGTTGAAAACCGGCCGTTTCGGCAAATACTTTGGTTGCAGTTCACCGACCTGCAAAAACACGCGCAAGCTGCTGCGCAGCGGGCAGGCGGCACCACCGAAGATGGATCCGATCCCGATGCCGGAACTCACGTGTGACAATGTTGATGATCACTTTGTATTGCGTGATGGGGCTTCCGGACTGTTTCTGGCGGCAAGCAAATTCCCGCGCAACCGGGAGACGCGTGCACCGCTGGTGGAAGAGTTGAAGCGCCATGCCGGGGAGCTGGATCCGAAGTATGCCTATCTGCTCGAAGCGCCGTTAACTGATGGTAAGGGTAACAAGACAGTGGTGCGTTTCAGTCGCAAGACCCGCGAGCAGTACGTGCTGACCGAAGTGGACCGCAAGGCCACAGGCTGGAAGGCGTTCTATGTCAACAGCAAATGGAAAGTTCAGGACTAGCACGTCGCCATTAACTGCCTGACTGCATGCGCCGGATCACGCCGACACTCACGCCTTCTATCGCGAACTGACGCGAACGCAGATCCACCTCGATAGGCGCAAACTCGGGATTCTCGGCGATCAGATTGACCCGGTAACGACTGCGCGTAGTTTGCAGGCGCTTCACGGTAACCTCATCATCAATACGGGCGACAATAATATCGCCGTTATTCGCCCTGGTGGTTTTGTGCACTGCCAGCAGATCACCTTCAAAAATGCCCACATCAATCATGCTGGTGCCTTTCACGGTAAGCAGATAGTCCGCTGCCGGATTGAACAGCTCCGGCGGAATCTTGCAGTAATCGGCGATGGACTCCTGGGCCAGAATCGGACTGCCGGCGGCGACCTGGCCGATGATAGGCAGGCCCAGCTGTTCACTGATCGGCAGGCGAATGCCCCGGGAAGTACCGGGTAGCATCTCGATCGCACCCTTCCGGGCCAGCGCCTTCAGGTGGTCTTCCGCCGCATTGGGCGACTTGAAACCCATCCGCATGGCGATCTCGGAGCGGGTCGGCGGGAATCCGGTTTCCGATTGGTACTCCTTGATAAATGAAAGGATTTCCGTCTGGCGTTCGGTCAGTTTAAGCATTGGATCAGCCCCGTCTGTGCAGAAAGACTGTAATTATATACAGTTATCAGGACGGGGCAAGAAAACTTGAGGATTGC
>JBBDXV010000280.1:1454-8834 GCA_040902165.1 Pseudohongiellaceae bacterium | reverse complement strand
AACGGGGTGCGCCAGTCTTCAGGGGCCTCTGCGGGTAGCAGGTCGAGTTCATCCCATGTAGGTCCATCGAACTCACCCACCTCACCATCGACATGCTGAAACTCGATGGAATCGCTTGCTTCATCAAAAGCGACAACTTCGAACAGCGCGCCTGTCACCCGGTCCTGATACCAGGTAGAAATTACTGGTGTGAGTGTATTCATGGTCAGTCTCTATATACGCCTGTGTCCGCCGACAGTTCAAGCGAAATGCGCGGCCTGTTTGCATTTAATTTGTAACAGTAAAAATACTCTGGTTAATCACATTTCTAAGTTCAACCGCTAAGCGACTGTCAGTGCGCAACAATTCCTTTTTGCCGGAGCATTGCGGAACTGCGATAATCCTGCGACCTTGAGCTTTCACCAAATTGAGTAGTGGATGTAGATGGCTGTTTCAACGCCGTTGGGCGAATTGATGCTGGACCTTTACGGGCTGGAGTTGACAGAGGAAGAATCCAGTCTGTTACGACGCAGTTGTGTGGGCGGTGTAATTCTGTTCGAGCGGAATTATCAATCACCGGAACAACTGCAGACCCTGGTGACGTCAATACGCCAATGCAACCCGGACTTGTTGATCGCGGTAGATCAGGAAGGCGGAAGGGTGCAACGATTTCGCAATGGATTTACCCGTCTGCCGTCCTTGGCCTGTTACGGTGAGTTGTATGCCCGCGATCCGGCGGCAGGAATCGCGGCAGCAGAGCAGGGCGGCTGGCTGATGGCCGCTGAGCTACTGGCATTTGCTATAGATTTCAGTTTTGCACCAGTACTGGATCTGGGCTTGCCGGTGAGCCGGGTTATCGGTCGCCGGGGATTCGCAGCGAGTCCGGCCATGGTCAGTCACCTGGGCAGCGCTTTTATCCGCGGCATGCATCAGGCTGGCATGGCGGCCACCGGCAAACATTTTCCCGGCCACGGCAGCATTGCCGCAGATTCACATACCGATCTGCCGGTGGACAATCGTTCACTTGAAACGCTGCAGTCTTCGGATCTGGTGCCGTTTCGGCAATGCGCAGCGGATCTGGATGCCATCATGCCGGCACACGTCATCTATCCCGAAGTTGATGACCAGTGTGCCGGGTTTTCTGCCGTCTGGCTTAAGCAGGTTTTACGCAAGGAACTTGGATTTGGCGGCGTAATCTTCAGTGACGACCTGACCATGGCGGCCGCCGATTCCGCCGGACCGATTGAGCAACGCGCGGCGGCAGCACTGCGCGCAGGCTGCGATATGATTCTGGTTTGTAACAACCACAATCTGGCAGCGGCCACGGCCGACTGGCTTGATGCAAACGGTTTCAAAGGCTCGACTGCCCTGTCCCGTATGCGTCGTCGGGCCAGTTTTGATCCGCTCAGCCTGCGTAGGTCGACACAATGGCAGTCAGCCGCGCAAATCCTTGCCGGTCTGCTGCAAGACGATCGGTCCTGATGCGTGCCGGTGAAATCACAATGACGCCGGAACAGATTATCAAGGTCAGGGAACGCGCCCGGACAGTCTATACGGAAGCGCAAGTCGAAATGGCGATTGATAAAATGGCCAGCGCGATAACCGCTGAACTGGCAGACAGGAACCCGCTGCTCCTGTGTGTCATGACCGGCGCGGTCATTCTGACAGGCAAGCTGGCGATGCGTCTGGATTTTCCGCTACAGCTGGATTATCTGCATGTAACCCGCTATCGCGGTGCCACTTCCGGAGGAGAACTGCTATGGAAAGCAAAGCCGCAGCTGGCGCTGATCAACCGGGTGATTCTGATCATCGATGATATTCTGGACGAGGGCCTGACTCTCGACAGTGTCGTGCACTGGTGTCGGGAACAGGGAGCGGCCGAGGTTTATACAGCGGTTCTGGTCGTGAAGCATCATGCTCACAAACTGGCATCGATCAAGGCAGATTTCGCTGGTCTGGAAGCAGAAGACGAATACCTGGTTGGCTACGGCATGGACTACAAAGGGTATTTGCGCAACGCGCCGGGAATATTTGCAATCGATGAAGCAGATCGATAAGAGTCAATCAGTTTTTCCGGCATCACACAAGTTCTACCAGGGCCGGGATCGCGGTGAAGAACAGCGCGGTTCTGACCGGTCTTGCCTCCAGCGCCTGATACAGGGAGCGGTATTGCGCCAGCTGTGCCTGGTGCAGGGTTTTCTGCCCGGCAATAAAGGTCTCCAGAGATACAGCGGCATCCGGCGCAACAGTCTTGTAGTCGATGATCCAGCGATTGCCTTGTGCATCGACCAGAGTACGATCGATTACATAACGGGCGACAGTGGTCGTGGTTTTTCTTGTTCCTAAGGTCAGTTCACAGTGATTGTCCGTTTGTCCGGCGTCAAACAACCAGAGAAAGCGCGTATCGGTCACGCTGTCCTGGATGGATTTGCCGATAAAATCGACCGCCTTTTCAGTTTCCGAATCCGAACGGGTCAGACGCTTCAGTTCCCGGCGCCAGTAAGCCTGCAGATTTCGCCAGGGCGCTGCCTCCAGCAGCCTGGGTCCCTGTTCCACATAAGTCTGCAACGCGCGATGAATCAGGGTGCCGCACAGGGCGGCGGCCGGATCATATTCTCCGACCATGTCGATTTGTCCGGCGGGCAGTGGTGTCTGTACCACTGCCAGCAGCCCGGGAGTCAATGACAAGGGCTGTGCCAGCCGCCGAATCGGGGTCGGGCAGGGATAGTGGTCTGTCGTCGCTTCGACTGCCGGCGCGGTCGGCAGTTCCAGTATTTCCAGCAAATCAGGAGTGGCATTAAGTTCTCGCCAGATACGCGCCAGCAGACTGCTGTCAGCCGGCACACCGGCATTGCCTTTGCCGTCTCTTGCCAGGCTTGCCAGCAGGGTGACACTGCGTCTGGCACGGGTCACGGCAATATACAGGAGCCGGGTGCTTTCCAGTCGTGCCTTGTGGCGCTGTTCAT
The DNA here is from genome assembly GCA_040902165.1 of Pseudohongiellaceae bacterium. Lineage (GTDB taxonomy): Bacteria > Pseudomonadota > Gammaproteobacteria > Pseudomonadales > Pseudohongiellaceae > NORP240. The sequence continues at coordinate 5,889 of JBBDXV010000280.1, read as the reverse complement.
GACGTAACAGTTCATACAGGGGATCATCCTCCTTGCCTGCTGCTGACAGCGCGGCAATAAACAATCGCGGTTCCCTGGCCCGGTTAAGACGTTCATGCCACAGGAGCAGGGATTTCTCGTCGCTGCGCGGCATGTTTGCCAGCCCTGGAAGTATCACATGGTCAAATTCCAGTCCCTTGGCCTTGTGCATGGTCAGAATATGGACCAGGTCGCTGCGTTCAAGACTGTCTCTGGCGGAAGGAATATAAGTAGTAGCAACAAGATCGGCAAACTCATCCGGGTTCGCCAGGCCGCCATTGACGCTATGGATTTCCAGCAGGTCAAAATAGGCTGACACACTTTCAAGCTCGTCAATGCTGCGCACCGTGGCAGGTCCGCATAACATCGTCCAGAGGGTTTCCAGCAGCTGGCGCAATGGCACTCTGCCGCTATACTTCAAGCCGTAACCAAGTATCGGTACCAGATATGCCAGTCGCGCCCGGGCATCAGCAGACAGGTTTGTTAGCGCGTCAGGCTGCTCAAGCGCCGACCAGATGCTGCGGTCCTGCGCCATCTGACAGACGGCCAACAAATCTGCCGCATTGAGACCGCACCAGGGTGCACGCAGCAATGCCAGCCAGGCGATCCGGTCCACCGGATTCAACAGGGCGCGGGTCAGACTCAGTAGATCTTCTATAACCGGCAGGCTCGCCAGGGTATCGATATCGGTCGACTGCCATGAGATTCCGGCCTGCCTTAATACCGGTAACAAAACATTGAGCTGGGAGCGGGTGCGTACCAGTACGGCGATGGACTGACCCGGGCAGGCTGATCTTATCTGCAGGATTCTCTGCTGCACCTGTTGGGCTTCCATTGCTTTGGCCGCCGGCATGTCATCACGATCAACGGAAACCAGAATGGTCCTGACACCTTCCGCCTCGCTGACCTTGCCACCGGCGACAGAAGGCGAATACGGAACTGCACCACGAGAATAATTTTTGCGGCGCGGGAAGGCGGCAGCGAAAATCCTGTTGACCCAGTCGACCACCCGCGCATGCGAGCGGAAATTGGTTTGCAGGGTCAGCGGCTGAATCTTGAGATTGCCAAGACCACCAGACTGCACACCGAGAAAGATACCGACGTTGGCATTGCGGAACTGGTAAACCGACTGCATCGGGTCGCCCACCAGGAACAGGCTGCGGCCGTCACCTGGCATCCAGCCAGCGGTAAGTTGCAAAAGGATGTCATGTTGAAGACGCGAAGTATCCTGGAATTCATCGACCAGAATATGCTGCAGCCGGTAATCCAGAGCCAGCGCCAGATCGGTCGGGGCCTCGTCACTGCCGAGGGCATTGCTGGCTGCGGCACCCACCTGGGTGTAGTCAATCAGGTGAAATTTCCGGAATGACAACAGCAATTGGGCACTCAGCACTGACAGCACATGGCAGAGTGAGGTAATAAAAATCCAGTGCTGGTCTTCATAGGCCGGATTCGGCAATCTGCGCATATAGGTCAGACTTTCCAGCAGATCGTCATCGGTTCGCAGCGCCTCCAGCAAACGGCCATGCTGTTCCTTGCGTAAGCGACACAGTGCGTCGAATTCCTTGTCTTTCTTGTCTCCGGCGGGAAATCCCTCGGTTACTCTTATCTGTCGGCGCCAGTTGTCATCTTTGGTCAACAGCAGGTTCGCGACAAATTTCCAGTGTTGGATATCGCCATAGACATTTGCCGGCAAACCCTGCAGCGGAATGAAAACGTCAACGCCGTCATTGCGATTGTCGCGCCGCAGATTTTCGCCGGCAAAATTGCTGAGCTCGACGATGTCCTGGCGGTATTGACGCAGGCCTTCGGCGACTTCGTCCAACGATTCGCTGACGAGTTCGTTGAGGCTATTCTGCAGATAATCCCGTACATTGTCATAGTTGTTATTGATATCGACAATATAGCTGAGCCACTGGTCGCGCTTTGCCAGCAATCCGGACAGCAGGCTTTCGACCCGACCCACATTGTTATCCAGATGGCGCAGTAGAACGCCGATGTGGCGGCTTGTCCCGGTATCCTCGTCGAGCAATTGCAGCGTATTTTTGATCGCATCCTGAAAGCAGAAACGCATGTCCTCGGAAATCCCCGGATTACCTCCCAGGCGGGAAAGAACCGGTAACTGGCGTCCGAGATACAGACAGAAGCTGTCGATGGTCTGAATGCGCAGGCGTCCCGGATTTTCCAGCAACTGCCAGTTGAGCTGCTTGTTCCGGTTCAACACGGCGCGGGCTAACTCGAAGCGCTGGCGTTCATGTTCAGTTGCACAACTGTCGTTACCGGATTGAAGCTGTCGCGCGGTATCCGCCAGTGCCTTGATGATGCGGTCGGACATTTCCGCTGCCGCCTTGCGCGTGAAGGTGATGGCCAACACGTTCTCCGGTTGTTCACTTGCCGCCAGCAGTTTGAGAAACCTGAGACTCAGCAGCTCTGTTTTTCCGGAACCAGCCGGCGCCTGGACGATGAAGGACTGACTGATATCCTGCGCCTGATTGCGGGCATCCTTGTCTGGTAGGGGGTTGATCGTCATGGCAGGTGTTTCTCCGCGATCTCCCTGATCTCCGGGATCGACTCCCCACCGGTTTCACCTTCTTCATAATGCGTGCCGGCGTCAATTTCAGTGATCCTGCAAAGACCTTGCAGGCCGCAGTGCAGACAGGAGTTCACACGATGTGCGGGCGAGACACAGAGCCGGCCTTCAATAAACTCATCCGCCAACCGGTCGATGGATTGCTGCCAGCGTTGCAACAGGGATTCCCAGTTGTCCTGATATTCCAGCGGCAGTTTTACCGGGCAGGGAGCTGGCAGGAAATGCTCCTTCTCCCAGACCCCGCCGAAGCCGGTTTTTTCAACATTGATATGGGCGATGACAACCGCGCTCACCGGTTCCTTGTATTCCCTGGTTACGGCGTACTGATAGAGCGGTAACTGCAAATCCAGCGGGCGCTCGTCCAGCCAGCGCAGCGGATTCGCGATCTGTTTGCCGGATTTGTAATCAAGCAGCGCCAGCGAACCATCCTCCATCTGATCGATGCGGTCCGACTTGAGTCGCAGTTGCAGTGGTCCACGCTGCCAGCTCAGACTCTGTTCCAGTTTCAGCACCGTAAATGGGTTGCGCCGGCGTTCCTCTTCAAGAAAATCCGTCAGCAAGGCATGCAGTCGCTGCTTCTCCAATTGTCGAAACGCCGGAGTCAGGATTTCCGGATGGCGATATTGCAGATCACTGACCGCCGTCTCAACCGCAGAGTCCAGTAATTGCTCAAGCTGTTCGGCGTTCAATGCCAGCAGCTGCTGTGAATCTTTCAGCTGTGACCAGAAGTGTTCCAGCGCCTTGTGCACGGCTGCACCTCTGGCAGCCGGACTCAAGCCGGACACAAACTGTTCCAGCGGTCTGGCCTTGAGGCGATAGCGGGCGAAAGCCTGAAATGGACAGCTGGACTGGGAGCCCGGCAAGGCACTGTCGCCGTTCAAAGGTGCTTCATTGAGCCAGGGCAGTGCAATCCTGTCCGGCACCAGCTCCAGTAAGGTATTGGTCTTGATATCAGTGGTGGACGAAAGTCCCTGGACCGGGAACCCGATATTGATTTCTTGCAGCGGCGCGGCGGCAAAGCAGGCTGCCGGGCGGCGTTCCTGTTCGTCTACGAACAGGCTGTGACTGCTGATCAGTTGTCTGCCAGCGGCTCTACATAACAGTTCAATGATGGACGCGGAATCCCTTTGCTGGACCGCGGCATGACTGTCTGGCATGTCAAATCGGCGCTGCAGTTCATACGGCAGGAAAGGTGCGGGTGCCGACGTCGGGGGCCAGCTCTGATCATCCATGCCCAGCATCCACACATGGGTCATACGCAATCCGATAGCCTGTTCAGGACTGTAGAATGTCACCCGGCAACGTGGATCATGGGGTTTGTCAATATTTGTCCGGCTGCTTGCCGTGCGCAATCTTGCCAGCATCTGTTCCAGGCTCAGTTTGCCCAGCGTATTGCCATAGCCTGATAAACGGTCGAGCAATCCCTGCCAAACCTGTACGGTGACTGTTTCGGTCGCAGTGACGGCGGTGCCGGGCCAACCAGCCAGCTGCAAGATGTTACGAAAACAATCTACCCAGTCTCTGGCAGACTGGGAGCGCGGACAGGCTCGGACCAGAGTACGGATATGCAATAACAGTTCGGCCAGTTGCGGGCAATGCCAGAGCCTGTCCTTTTTGCTCATCTGTTCGCTCAAACGCGAAAGCCGACAGGTCGGATTGGCATTGCGGCGCAGATAAAGCTGCAATTGCAGACGTGGCTCGCGTTCAGGTTCCGCCGCCAGGAGATAGGGCGACTGCAGCAGTTGGCAGAATTCCAGGCTGTTCTGTTTATCGACCCCCAGGTTCAAGAGGCGCAAAGCGTTGACGATGACGGCGAATCCGGCCAGG
>JBBDXV010000280.1:0-1354 GCA_040902165.1 Pseudohongiellaceae bacterium | reverse complement strand
GCCGGCCTGTAGCGGCAAGATTACATTCCAGACGACTTAGTTTGACGCGGGCTTCCAGTGCCAGAAATAATTTTTGGTACAGCGGGGGCGGCTGGAAAAAATTCACCAGGACGATTTCCGGCTCCAGCTCCAGCAGCGCAATGTGATCCAGTAACAAATGCGCAAGATCAGCAAGCGAGACAAGCTCATACCGCTGACAGAAGTTGCGGAACTGTTGCACCCAGCGCAGAAACGCAGCGACATCGGGAATGCCTGCATAGCTGGTCAGCAGATCATCCGCATCTGCATCGATAAGCCACTGGCGGCTGAGCTGGTAACTGCGACTGAGACTGCCGGCGGTTTCCTCCGGATTAAGCAGCGGTGTTTCATCCAATGAGCTTTCAACCAGCTTCAGCCAGATGAACAATTCCTCGGTGGTGTCTATCAACTGCAGATTGCAAAAATGCTCCAGACCCATGGCGGCATGGCGAAGCCACAATTCTTTAAGCCAGATATCAATCGCTTCGACCCTGGGCCAGCGCCAGACCTGCTTGTCGGCGGCAAGATTAGCGCTGTGGATCAACGCCTCCCGCGTACGCTGGTTGGGAACCAGAATCAGCTTGCCGGCAGTCAATGCCGGCAGCAGTGCTTCAATGTCAAAGCGGGACTGTGTCATAGGCTACGGTTGACAGCTCGCAGTGGATTGAAGTGTCCGGCCCAGGCGAGAAATTCCTCACTGTTGCCACGAAAGATAATGTGATCAAGTTTTTTCCCCAGTTGATATTCGTACATGGGATCATAGTATGTCTGCAGCAGGGTCTCTATCCAGCGCTGATGAACATGGAGATTGTCAGTCTGGCGATGAGCGCTGATGGCGTCCTGCATGTCCTGCTCGATCCGGGAATACAGTTGACCACCGAGCCGTTTTCTTATTTTCCCCAGACTGCCTGTAAGGTAGCTGGCGAACAGCTCATGGTGGTCGGTCGGGCTGGTTTGTCTGAACTCGAGAAAATTGATCCGGATGTAGTCATTCAGGATGATGCCGGCACGATAGTTTACCGGTTCCTCTATCACCGCCAGCGGTGACGCTCGCATCCGGTTATGCAGTTGCAGCGGCAGGGAAAGCGAGCCGATGGCACGACTCTCGTCCTCGAGTAGCACCCGTGGCAATGGATTCTGCTGCAGTTTCAGCAGCGCAATCGCAAGCTGATTCTCAAAATCTATCTGACCCGGTTGCGCTGCGACCCGCGGACCAAATGCCGAACCGCGATGCCTGGCGAGTGCCTCCAGATCCAGACTGTTGGCAAAGCTGACCAGCAAACGGGTTTTGCCACTGCCGGTCTTGCCCCCCAGAATCAGCAAAGGGGTGTTTGCA
>JBBDXV010000279.1:0-3318 GCA_040902165.1 Pseudohongiellaceae bacterium | reverse complement strand
CGCATGTATGCAATCAAGCCGATGAATTGTCCCTGCCATATTCAGGTATTCAATCAGGGATTGAAAAGTTATCGTGACCTGCCGCTGCGGCTCGCCGAATTTGGTTCCTGCCACCGCTATGAACCCTCGGGCAGCATGCACGGCCTGATGCGGGTACGCAGTTTCGTTCAGGACGATGGCCATATCTTCTGTACCGAGGATCAGATTCAGGCGGAAGTATCGGAGTTCATGAGCCTGTTGTTTGCGGTTTACAAAGACTTCGGGTTTGACGAGGTCATTCTGCGGCTGTCAACCAGGCCGCCGAAACGGGTCGGATCCGACGAATTGTGGGACAAGGCCGAGGAGTCTCTTAAGATCGCTCTGAATGCAACCGGACTATCCTGGCAACTGGTTCCCGGGGAAGGTGCTTTCTACGGACCCAAAATTGAGTGCTCATTGAAGGACTGCATGGGCCGCATTCAGCAGTGCGGAACTATTCAGGTAGATTTCAATACGCCTGGACGACTGGGTGCCGAATATGTGGCCGAAGACAGCAGCCGACAGACGCCGGTGATGCTGCATCGCGCTATTCTGGGATCGTTTGAACGATTTATTGCGGTGTTGATAGAACACTATGCCGGCGCCATGCCTGCCTGGCTGTCCCCTGAGCAGGTGGTGATTCTCAACATTACGGACAAGCAGGCCGGCTATTGCGAAAAAGTAAAAGAATCCTTGATAAATAAAGGGTTTAGAGCGATCGCGGACTTGAGAAATGAGAAGATCGGCTTTAAAATCCGCGAGCACACGCTGCAGAAGATTCCCTATCTCCTGATCGTAGGAGACAAAGAAGTCGAATCGATGACCCTGGCAGTGCGTACACGCGGCGGTGAAGACCTGGGGGTAATGACATTCGAAGACTTTTGCTCACACTTAAGCCAGGATGTTGCCCGCTTCGGACGCACTGATGCCCGTAATGACAGTTAGGTACTGGAAAGGAGATTGCAAATAGTCACGAATAAAGGAGACCAAGCGCCTGCGCTACGTATGAAGGGAAGTTCCAAAAAGCCTCAGGTTAACGAAGGTATTGAAGTAGACCATGTCCGTCTGGTCAATGCAGAGGGAGAACAGGTCGGAGTCGTAACCACTGAAGAGGCCAGAGCCGCCGCCGCTGAAGCCAAGCTTGATTTGGTAATGATTGCACCCGATGCGGAGCCGCCGGTGTGCAAAATAATGGATTACGGCAAGCACATCTTCGAATTGAAGAAGCAAAAGGCGGCAAACAAGAAGAAACAGCGCCGGCAGCACGTAAAAGAAATCAAATTTAGACCAGGGACGGAAGAGGGGGATTATCAGGTAAAACTACGCAACCTGATACGTTTCCTGTCTGATGGGGACAAAGCCAAGGTATCGTTAAGATTCCGCGGTCGTGAATTGGCTCATCAGCATCTTGGGCAGGAGCTCGTGGAGCGGATCAAGAAAGATCTCGATGACTACGGCACTGTGGAACAGGAACCCAAGATGGAAGGCCGCCAGATCGTTATGGTCCTGGCACCGGCCAAGAAAAAGCGTTGATATCAGCTAAATGCGGAGTTAAAAATGAGCAAGCTAAGAACCCATAGCGGTGCCGGCAAGCGTTTCAAGAAAACCGGCTCAGGCTATAAACGAAAGAGCGCGTACAAGAGTCATATCCTCACCAAGATGACTACCAAGCGCAAACGCCAACTGCGCGGTACGTCACAGGTTAATCCTGCTGACAAACCTGCTGTTGCACGAATGTTGCGCGACAAGTAATCATCAATCTAATCAGAGGAATTCAACATGGCTCGAGTAAAACGAGGCGTTACTGCCGGTCGTCGGCATAAGAAAGTTCTGGACAAGGCAAAGGGCTACTATGGCGCCCGCAGCCGGGTATTTCGCGTCGCCAAGCAGGCTGTTACCAAAGCAGGTCAGTATGCCTATCGCGATCGTCGCACCAAGAAGCGTGTATTTCGCGCGCTCTGGATTACCCGAATCAATGCTTTGGCCCGCGAGAATGGCATCAGCTACAGTCAACTGATTGCCGGCCTGAAAAAAGCCAATATAGAAATTGATCGTCGTGTACTGGCAGATCTGGCGGTAAACGACAAACCGGCGTTTGGCGCAATAGTGGATCAGGCGAAAGCTAGTCTGGCTGCATAGACTGTCGGTAAGGCGGAGCCCTGGTTATGGCGGAAACCGACACCCTTCTTGCAGAAGCCCTGCAAACAATCAAAGACTCCAGTGATGAAAAATCGCTGGAGTCTTTGCGTGTTCAATACCTTGGCAAGAAAGGCACACTGACCGCTTTACTCAAGAATCTCGGACTACTGCCACCAGAACAGAGACCGGCAGCAGGAGAGGTTATCAATGAAGCCAAACGTCAGGTGCAAAACGCCATCGAACTGCGCAAGCAGGAGCTGGTGGAATCGGCCTTGTCGACACAGCTGGCAAGGGAATCAATTGATGTAAGTCTGCCAGGCCGGCGCCAAAGTCGCGGCGGGTTACACCCGGTAACCGTAACCATTGAGAGAATCACTTCAATTTTCGAGTCTGCAGGCTATGATGTCGCAGAGGGACCTGAAATCGAAAGTGATTATTATAATTTTGAAGCATTAAATATCCCGTCACATCATCCTGCCCGTGCCATGCATGACACTTTTTATGTGGCGCCAGGCACTGTGTTGCGCACACATACCTCTCCTGTCCAGATTCATGTGATGGAAAAAGGCAAGCCGCCGTTCCGTATGATATGCCCTGGTCGCGTTTATCGTTGTGATTCCGACCTTACCCATACGCCCATGTTTCATCAGGTTGAGGGGTTGCTGATTGATGAGAATGTCAGCTTTGCGGATCTAAAGGGCACCGTCGAGGATTTTTTACGGGTCTTCTTTGAGCAGGATCTGGCCGTCAGGTTTCGCCCGTCTTATTTCCCTTTTACCGAACCTTCTGCAGAGGTGGATATGGCCTGCGTTAACTGTCAGCAGAAGGGCTGTCGCATATGCGGTAATACTGGTTGGCTGGAAGTAATGGGTTGCGGCATGGTGCATCCCAAAGTGTTACAAATGTCCGGCATCGACCCGGAACGTTACACCGGGTTTGCATTTGGTATGGGCGTAGAGCGGCTGGCAATGTTGCGCTATCAGGTGACCGATCTGCGACTGTTCTTTGAAAACGATTTACGCTTCTTGCGGCAATTCAGTTAGATCAGGGGAATTCAGTGATTTTCAGTGAGCAATGGATGCGTGAATGGGTAGACCCTGCGGTGGATACATCGCAGTTAGTTGATCTGTTGACCATGGCTGGACTTAAAGTTGAAAGCTG
>JBBDXV010000278.1:1218-3323 GCA_040902165.1 Pseudohongiellaceae bacterium | reverse complement strand
AGGCTCGGTCGCGGCATCCATGCCGCTCACGGTCGCTGTTTGCACCACCGGCTCCCCGTCTCTCCGTCACAGCCGCCTTTGTACTTGTCAATTTTGGAACTCAGCACTGAATTGCTCGCCGCCCCTCTAGTTACTGCCGACTTCTGCTCCTGGCCGGTTTTCAAATCGCATTTGTGCGATAATGCGCGACTTTTTTTCGAACGCAGCACCGAACTGCAGGGGTGTTGCCGGGGTGGTCGAGACCCGGACCGTACGCGGCAGGGGTGAGGCAAGCGATTACAAAGCGAAGCTTTGTGCGCAGCCGAACGACAGCCATCTGTGATGGCTGGCTGGGCCCGGCGCGTCCGAGCCTACAGGGATGTATTTACGGCGTGTCCGGGTCTCGACTACCCCGGCGACGCCCATACACAGTGCCAGCCAAAACATAAGTAACAGGATCACAACATGTCGCAGTACGTTTACACCATGAACCGGGTTGGCAAGGTAGTGCCGCCCAAACGCGAAATACTCAAGGACATTTCCCTGTCGTTCTTCCCCGGCGCCAAAATCGGCGTGCTCGGCCTCAATGGCTCCGGCAAGTCCACCTTGCTGCGCATCATGGCCGGCATTGATACTGAAATTAACGGCGAGGCACGACCCCAGGCCGGCATCAGGATCGGCTATCTGCCCCAGGAACCACAGCTGGACCCCGACAAGGACGTGCGCGGCAATGTTGAGGATGGAGTGCGTGAGGTCATCAGTCTGGTTGAACAATTCAATGCGATCAGCGACAAATTTGCCGAGCCCATGCCCGATGACGAGATGAATGAGTTGCTGGAAAAGCAAGGAGCAATACAGAATCAGATTGATGCGGTTGACGGCTGGCAGATAGAGCGAACTCTCGAAGTAGCCGCCGATGCATTACGCCTGCCGCCCTGGGATGCGGATGTGAACAAACTGTCCGGCGGTGAACGGCGCCGGGTTGCCCTGTGTCGACTGTTATTATCGAAACCGGACATGTTATTGCTGGACGAACCCACCAACCATCTGGATGCCGAAAGCGTCGCCTGGCTGGAGCGATTCCTGCATGAGTATCCGGGTACCGTTGTGGCAATTACCCACGACCGTTACTTCCTCGATAACGCGGCCGGCTGGATTCTGGAGCTCGACCGGGGTTACGGAATTCCCTACGAGGGCAATTACACCACCTGGCTGGAAGCCAAGGAAAAGCGACTGCAACTGGAACAACGGCAGGAAGATGCGCATCAACGCACTATCAGACACGAACTGGAATGGGTGCGCCAGAATCCCAAGGCCAGACAGGCCAAGAGCAAGTCGCGCCTCGCGCGTTTTGAAGAGCTGAATTCGAAGGAGTTCCAGAAACGCAATGAAACGATGGAGCTCTATATTCCCCCTGGACAGCGCCTCGGTGACAAGGTGATCGAGGTGAAAAATCTCAGCAAGGGTTTTGGCGATCGCACCCTGATCGACAATCTGAGCTTTACTATGCCCAAGGGCAGCATCATGGGGATCATCGGTGGCAACGGCGCCGGCAAGACCACCTTCCTGCGTATGCTGGTAGGTGATGAAAAACCGGACTCAGGCTCGATTGAATTCGGCGACACGGTGGAGCTGGCTTATGTAGATCAGAGTCGCGATGATCTGGTCGGCAGCAACACCGTCTGGCAGGAAATCTCCGACGGTCAGGACATCATGAAGATTGGCAATTACGAAGTGCAATCGCGTGGTTATGTCAGTCGCTTCAACTTCAAAGGTACGGATCAACAGAAGTTTGTGAAGGACCTCTCCGGTGGCGAAAGAAACCGCCTGCATCTCGCCAAACTGCTGAAAAGTGGTGGCAATCTGTTATTGCTGGACGAACCGACCAACGATCTGGACGTGGAAACCCTGCGGGCAATGGAAGAAGCACTACTGTCCTTCCCTGGTAACGTGATCGTCGTTTCACACGACCGCTGGTTCCTCGATCGCATCTGTACGCATATCCTGGCTTTTGAAGGCGACAGCCAGGTCGTTTTTCACGAAGGCAATTACACGGATTATGAAGCCGACAGGAAAAAACGATTGGGAGACAATGCCCAACCCACGCGCATCAAATACAGGAAGCT
>JBBDXV010000278.1:0-1118 GCA_040902165.1 Pseudohongiellaceae bacterium | reverse complement strand
CTGGTTACGGGATATGAAATTTCGTTTTCCATTTTCTATTTGCTGCCGGTTGGCCTGGTAGCCTGGTATTCGAGCGGTCTTATTGTCTATTTTGTTTGCATTGTCTGTGCGGTCACCTGGGGAATAGTTGATTACACTTCCGGGAATATATTTTCCAATGTTGCCATACCACTGTGGAATACGATTGTGCGGGCAGGTTTCTTTCTGGTTGTGGCGATACTGCTGACCGAGTTGAAAAATACCCTGGCAACCCAGGAAGCACTGGCCCAGCTTGATGGCCTTACCGGAATAATGAATTCAAGGGCATTCAAAAAACAAAGTGCCGGTCTCTGCGAGCTTTCCGTACGCAAAAACCGACCCTTTGCTGTCGGTTATATAGATCTTGATAATTTCAAAACCATTAATGATAGTCACGGGCATTCCACCGGTGATCAGGCGCTGAAATTAACCGCCGACGTACTGACCAAACGGCTTCGGACATCGGATATCTGTGCCAGACTCGGCGGCGATGAATTTGGCGTAATACTGCCGGAAACAGACATGACGGGCGCGCAGGCTGTATTTCTGAACCTGCATGAAAAACTCAGTGAATTCGCGACACAGAACGAATGGCCCATCGGCTTCAGCGTCGGCGTGGCCGTTTTTCATCTGAACAAGGGAACACCCGATGAGGTTATTCACTGTGCCGATGAACTGATGTACAAGGTAAAACATTCGGGGAAAAACCGGATTCTTTTCGAAGAGTACACAGTACTCGGGTAGTCCAGGAGCCTGTCGGACATAGATCAGCTGTATCACTACCGGGCCTGTTGGTTTACCGCTTCTACCGTAAACCCCGCAGTCTGCTTGTATCGCGCAGCGATTTCTTCAAGCACGTTGCGGGAAATGATCTCGTTGATATCAGTAAAGCCTTCCGGTGCCAATTCTTCGGCCATTTGCATTACCTGCTCCGGGCCGTTCTGGCGGTTGAGCAGGACAATATTCCCTGTAGCAGGACGACGCTCTGCCTCGTAGTTTTCAAGCGCGCGGCTGGTGGATTGCGGCCGCATCAATTCGGCAGTGAGCTTTTCCGCATCCAATATCCCCTGTGATGCACCATTGGAGCCGATGGGGTACAT
>JBBDXV010000277.1:0-3346 GCA_040902165.1 Pseudohongiellaceae bacterium | reverse complement strand
GCCAGACGCAGTAACAGAAACCGGCGAGTCCAAAAGACTCGCCGGTTTTTTATTGGCCAGGGTGAAATTCAATCTGGAAAATTGCTAACAGCTAGTCTTCGGAGATTTATTAAGGTAAATGAAGCGGCTTAAACAGATGGAGCGGGCGACGAGATTCGAACTCGCGACAACTAGCTTGGGAAGCTAGGACTCTACCAGCTGAGCTACACCCGCGTGGATACCGGAAGGCCACTGCGCGGCAGGGTAACACCGAATTCTAAAACCTTCCAGTTCCTGCAGATTTGCCACTTCAGATTTCGATCTTTTCGCCAGTCTCCGGCATTAGACATTCGAGACCATGCTCGGTCTTTAGTTTTGCTGCCAGTGTTTCCATGGCCTTGAATTCGCCATGCACCAGCGCAATTTTGGGATTGCCACGAAACCGGGTTATCCAGTTCACCAGGTCTGATTGTCCGGCATGGGCAGAAAAGCCACCCAGGGTTTCAATCCGGGCTTTGACTGCAAACTGACTTCCAAACAGACGAATACGTTTTACCCCGTCGACCAGCAGACGTCCCAGTGTGCCGCGCGCCTGGAAACCGACAAAAATGATTGTATTGTCCGGGTTCCAGATACGATGTTTGAAATGTTGACGGATTCTTCCGCCGGTGCACATCCCGCTGCCGGCAATAACGATGCAGCCATGTTTGATTTGATTGATGGCCATGGATTCTTCGGGCGTAACACAAAGCTTAAGCGTCGGCAGAAAGGCTTCGAGTGAGGCGCGAAGTGTGCTATTCAGTTGTCGAACATCGTCTCCGTCCAGCAAGTGGCGCCAGCGATCATAGACCCGGGTCACCTCAATTGCCATCGGGCTGTCCAGAAAAACCTGCCAGTCATCGAGCTTGCCCTCGTGATGCAGATAACCCAGATGCATGATCAGTTCCTGTGCCCGTCCGACAGCAAAAGACGGAATCAAAATATTGCCTCCTTGTTTCCAGGTGTTACTTAGTATCTGGGTGAGTTGTTCGATAGTATTGTCCTGTGGCCGGTGATTTCTGTCGCCGTACGTGCTTTCCATCATCACCAGATCAGCTTTGTGCAGATTGGCAGGATCATTCATTAATATGGATCCGGGTTTACCAAGATCCCCGGAAAAAACCAGGGTTCGACGACGCTCATTATCCTTAAGGTGCACTTCCACAATGGCAGAGCCAAGGATATGGCCGGCGTCGTGAAAACAAACCTCGGTGCCGTCTTCCAGAAAAAATGGTTTCCGGTAACTCTGCTTCACACAAAGCTCTATTACCCGGTTTACGTCTGCCCGCACATACTCGGGTTTCACGAGTCGTCGGTCTTCGCGTCGGCGTCTCAGGTTTTCTCGTTCGAGGTCTTTTTCATATAAACCCGCGGAATCATTCAGCATGATCTCAAGCAGCCCCGCCGTGGCAGCAGTACAGTAAACCGGACCATTGAAACCCTGGTGCACAAGTTTCGGTAACAGGCCGCTGTGGTCCAGATGTGCATGCGACAGCACTACGGCATCGATCTTTGAGGGTTTGAACGGGAAGTTGTCTTTCCTGAGCCTGCTGACGGCATCTCCACCCTGATGCATGCCACAGTCGAGTAATATACGAGCCGAACTTTCGGTTTCGAGCAGATGACAAGAACCGGTTACTTCCCGGGCGGCGCCAAAAAACGTAACAGTTGCCAAGGGATTTTTTGCATCCTGAGGTTATGGATAGAGGTGTGCCGGATTGTAACGGTTTTTTCGCCAATTGACAGGCTGGCGGTTTGAATTTAACAGGATGTTGCATTACTCTGGGCGCCTAGAAAAACATGCTGGAATCTTGCCAATACGCCAGTTGCAGTGCAGGTCGCGATGAAATGACAGAAGTTTCCAGATTGCAAAAATACAAATCGCATATGCCATTAATGGAGTGGCCGGCAATGCCATCAGCTTCTGCTGCATTTACGATGGCATTGGTGTTGCAGTTGGAAGACAGCCAATGGTGGTCACAGGAAAGGTTGGAAGCGCATCAATTCAAACAACTTGAATCCCTGTTAAGTCATGCCTGCAACAATGTTCCCTACTATCGACAACAGCTTGAAACCGCAGGTTTCCGTCCTGGCGACAAATTAACCGCCACTTCTTTTCGATCTATCCCCACGTTGAAGCGCCGGGCTGTTATTGTATCTGGTTTTTGAACGAATTCTGGGGCTATCTCTATGCCGGTCTGTCAGCGTTTCTGATTTGAAATCCAATCGACGGCGGAGCCTGGTTCCATTATGATTCGGTCCATGAAAATATTTCCGGGAAGTCTTTTGATTGTGTTGCTGTGGCAGCCGATCGTTTCGGCGCAAGAGCAATCCTTTGAGCAATGGCTGTCCGAGTTCCGCGCTGAGGCAATCGCCCTTGGCATAAGCGAATCGACACTGGACCAGGCATTTGAAAATATTCAGCCACGCGAGCGTGTGCTGGAACTGGATCGCAGCCAACCTGAATTTGTCCAGACCTTCACGCGTTATACAAACCTGAGGATTTCTGCAGCCCAGATTGAGCGTGGTCAGGAATTATTGCGTCAGCATGCAGAGTTGCTTGCCAAGGTCAGGGATCGATATGGAGTACAAGCGCAATATCTGGTTTCATTCTGGGCGCTGGAAAGCAATTACGGCAGGGCGACCGGCGGGTTTTCTGTAATAGAGGCCCTGGCCACGCTGGCTTTTGATCCACGCCGGGCCAACTTTTTCCGGCAGGAATTATTGACCGCGCTCAAGGTTTTAGATGCTGGACATATTGCGGCTCAAAGCATGACCGGCTCCTGGGCCGGGGCGATGGGCCAGTTGCAGTTTATGCCATCCACTTTTGAACGTTATGCAGTAGATGGAGACGGAGATGGCCGCATCGATATCTGGAACAGTTTGCCGGATGTTTTTTATTCCGCCGGTAATTTCCTGTCTGCCTCTGGTTGGCGCGGAGATGAACGCTGGGGTAGGGAGATAGCATTGCCGCAAGGATTTGATTTCTCTCTGTCCGGGACTGAAGTCCGCAAACCGGTCAATGAATGGGCCCAACTGGGCATAACTCAGGTCAATGGTTCGCCGTTACCGGCGGCAAATTTGCAGGGTTCGATCATCATTCCAGCAGGTGCAGAGGGCCCGGCTTTTCTGGTTTATAACAATTTCCGCACAACAATGGTTTGGAATCGGTCTATCTTTTACGCCCTTGCAGTAGGGCATCTGGCCGATCGTCTTTCCGGTGGAGGACCGATCGAAAATATGCCGGTAGATGAACAGGCGCTTAGCCGCGCAAATGTACTTGAACTTCAGGAATTGCTGCGGGACAGCGGCTATTATGACGGTGCGT
>JBBDXV010000276.1:0-3358 GCA_040902165.1 Pseudohongiellaceae bacterium | reverse complement strand
CAGAAAGATCATTGCTCTGAGCATTTATCGAAACCCCGTGATCACTGCCCGATACATATTGAACACTATATCAGTGTTTTTTCAAACCGTTCCTGTATTCTCAGGGTTTGCTTGGATTTTAAAAGCCAATCAAAGATAATCGAGGCCGGTAAATAGTTTACCAGCGAGCCCGGGGCGGCACAGAGATACCCCACGGAACAACAAGGAATCCAGTTGAACGAATTGTCTCAGTTAAAACACGTTATCTGTGTAGCCTCCGGTAAAGGCGGCGTTGGCAAATCCACAACCGCCCTCAATCTCGCTCTGGCGTTGCGAATAAAGGGCTGGCGTGTCGGCTTGTTGGATGCAGATGTGTATGGCCCCAGTCAGCCGCTGATGCTTGGTGTGGCCAAGGGAACGCGACCGCAAATCAAGGATAAGAAGTTCATGGTGCCGATTACCGCGCACGGATTGTTATGTAATTCCATGGGATTTCTGGTAGATGAGAAAACCCCGATGGTGTGGCGCGCCCCGATGATAATTTCCGCATTCAACCAGATTCTCAACGATACCCTGTGGGGTGAGCTTGACTGTCTGATCGTGGATTTGCCGCCGGGAACCGGCGATATTCAACTCAGCCTGGCTCAGGGAATACAGGTGACCGGTGCACTCATTGTTACTACGCCGCAGGACGTGGCGCTACTAGATGTGCGCAAGGGAATCGAAATGTTTCGAAAAGTAGATGTCCCTATTTTGGGCATCATAGAGAACATGAGCAGCCATGTATGTTCACGATGCGGACATGAAGAGGCTATATTCGGCAGTGGTGGAGGAGAACAGCTTGCCCGCGAATATGCCGTGGAGCTGCTGGGCCGGCTGCCGTTGGATATCAGTATCCGGATAGGAACAGATGCAGGTAATCCGATTGTCGCTGCAGATCCTGGGGGTCCGGTAGCCTGTGCCTATTTGAATCTGGCCGATAAACTCATCAGCAGGGTAATGGTATTGGACGAGACTGCGCCCTCGGCCCCCTCTATAGTGATAGCTGACGATTAAAACAATTAACAGAAATCAGCGAGGATCAGCCAGATGGATGCGGTAAATCAGTTCCTATTGTTTCTCGATGGCTTTCTGGGCAGTGCTCCCTGGTTTCCCTATTTTCTGCTATCGGTTGGCATTTTCTTTACTGTCTATCTACGGTTTCCGCAGATTCGGTATTTTCGTCACGCCATCAGGGTGGCTCGCGGAAAATTCGACACGATCGGTGCCCGCGGAGATGCAAGTCATATCCAGGCACTGTCCACTGCATTGTCCGGCACTGTTGGCACCGGCAATATCGGCGGTGTCGCCCTGGCATTGCACCTCGGCGGTCCGGCGGCGTTGTTCTGGATGTGGATGACTGCATTCTTCGGCATGACCACCAAATTTGTTGAAGTAACCCTGTCGCATAAATATCGCGACATTACCGCAGACGGCACGGTAGCGGGTGGTCCCATGTATTACATGGAGAAGGGTCTCAATGCCAAATGGTTGGCGGTAATCTTTGCCGTCGCCACCGTATTTTGCAGCTTTGGAACCGGCAACCTGCCCCAGATCAACAGTATTGCCGCAGGAATGCGCGACAGTTTTTCGATTGATCCGATGCTGACTGGAGGGGTTCTGGCGGTCCTGCTTGCGTTGGTGATAATTGGTGGAATCCACCGTATCGCCAGGGTGGCTACAGCGATCGTGCCGACCATGGCCTTCATTTATCTGTTTGGTGCATTTGCGGTCATCATTCCCAATGCTGAAAATATCATTCCCTCGATTGTGTCTATCTTCTCCAATGCGTTTACCGGCTCTGCGGCAGCAGGTGGATTTCTCGGTGCCACGTTTGCCTATGCACTTAACCGCGGTGTGAATCGTGGACTGTTTTCCAATGAGGCAGGACAAGGGTCAGCGCCAATTGCCCACGCAGCCGCCAGAACCGAGGAGCCTGTAGATGAAGGCATGGTTTCGATACTTGAGCCATTCATTGACACCATTATCATTTGCACCATTACCGGTCTGGTTATTCTTTCCTCGGGTGTCTGGAAGGAAAAATTTGACAATGATTTCCAGCGCGCCGACATGAGATTTATCGCCGGCGAATATTCCGAAAATAATCCTTCAGATGTTCAGGCTTTGTTCAGTTATCTGAACGGACGTGACAGTGATGTGCAGGCCTTTTCCGGTGAGCTGGTGATCAACAATGGCAGCGCGACCAATACTGGCAGTTTCACTTTGATCAATTCGCGGTCAATCGCAGAGGACGTTCGTTATTTCCTAAACGGCGAGCCAATTGACGGTTCCATTACGGTAAGCGGCGGTCAGCTGGAGGACGCCGGCATAGTCGCATCCGGCAAATCCCTGCTGCATTCCGTGCCGCTGACTACAAAGGCATTTACCCAGGGGCTGTTGGGAGACTACGGGCAGTATGTGGTGGCGATCGGGCTGTTGCTGTTTGCCTTCTCTACGGCGATTGCCTGGTCCTATTACGGCGACCGCGCAGTTACCTATTTGCTGGGACCGGCTGCGGTGTTGCCGTATCGCGTAATTTATGTTCTTGGATTTTTCTATGCAGCCTTTGCGGATACGACAATTGTATGGAATATTTCCCTGATTACGATTGTGCTTATGACGGTCCCCAATCTGGTCGGCATTCTGTTGCTCAGCAGGGAAATGAAAACGACCGCTGATGATTATTGGCGTAAAATCAAAGCCCGCTGATCTTCAAGCGGTCAGTGCGGATACCGCATTACATCTCCGGGCTGGCGAATTGACGCGACGATTTCCTGTACGTCGGCTGGCGGCTCCGGGGTAAACCTGGCCACGCTGAGGGCTACTATCAGATTGATTATGGTGCCCATGGTACCTATACCTTCTGGTGAAATACCGAATAACCAGCCGGCGGCATTGTCAGCGGCCGGGTTTACAAATTTGAAATAAATAATATAAGCGGCGGTAAACAGAAACCCGGTTGCCATTCCCGCGATAGCGCCTTCCTTGTTCATCTTTTTCCTGAATATACCCAGAACAATTGCCGGGAAAAAAGACGCGGCCGCAAGTCCGAACGCGAACGCCACCACCTGGGCAACATAGGCCGGCGGATTAATCCCGTAATATCCAGCTATAAGTACGGCAACAAAAATTGCGATGCGGGCATAGAGCAGTTCCTGGCGTTCGGAAATTTGCGGCATCAGGCTGCGTTTCAACAGGTCGTGCGAAACTGCGGTAGAAATCACCAGCAATAAACCGGCTGCGGTGGACA
This sequence comes from Pseudohongiellaceae bacterium, assembly GCA_040902165.1. GTDB lineage: Bacteria > Pseudomonadota > Gammaproteobacteria > Pseudomonadales > Pseudohongiellaceae > NORP240. The sequence goes on along the minus strand of JBBDXV010000276.1, from coordinate 90 downwards.
ATGCTGCCGCCAGTCCACCGGCGGCAACAAGCGCGACAACCCAGTTCGGCAGGCCGGCTATCTCCGGATTTGCCAATACCATGATGTCCC
>JBBDXV010000275.1:0-3370 GCA_040902165.1 Pseudohongiellaceae bacterium | reverse complement strand
GCAGGAATTCATAGGCCATCAGAAGCTCGGTCACAGCACTATCTGGCAGGTATCCGCGTTTTTGCAGTTGTTCCATGGTTTCAGTAATCGATGGTGTCTGCAGGAGTTTGTCGCGTCCGCCATGAACCAGCTGCAAAGCCTGAACAATGAATTCCACTTCTCGTATGCCACCCGGCCCCAGTTTGATATCGGTGTCCAGCTTGCCGCGTCGGGACTGTTTGTTGATCTGCACTTTCATGTCGCGCAGCGACTCAAACATGCCAAAATCGAGATAACGCCGGTATACAAAGGGATTCAATCGCTTCAACAGTTCTTTGCCACCTGCCTGATCACCGGCAACAATCCGTCCCTTGATCAGGGCATAACGCTCCCAGTCCCTGCCTTCGTTCTGGTAATAGTCTTCCATCGCATCAAAACTCAGCACCAAAGCACCTTCGCTGCCGTAGGGACGCAGACGCATATCAACGCGAAAAACAAATCCATCGGCGGTAACAGTATCGAGCGCATCTATTAAGCGCTGACTCAGGCGGGTGAAATACTGTTGGTTGGTAATCGAGGATGTGTCGCCACCGGGCTTTGTCTCGCCGGGCCTGGGGTAAGCAAATATCAGATCGATATCTGAAGAAACATTCAGCTCCCTGGCTCCGAGTTTACCCATACCGATGATAACCAGGGATTGTGGCCCATCCTCAGCAGCAGGTTCTCCCCATTCAAGCCTGCTCCATTGATGCAACAGGTCGAGGCTGCATTGCAGGCAGGCATCAGCCAATGCCGACATTTGTGTGCAGACCTGGTGAACATCGAGATAACCGCAAAAGTCTCGCCACAGGATGGCAATAAATTCCCGCCGGTGAAACCGCCGGAGCTGCCTTTTTAATTGTTCACTGCCGGATTTGAAATCCAGATCAGCCAGGTCTGATAAAGTGACTTCAAGCAACTGCTGATACTGAATCAACTGCAGCTGCCTGGATTCGTGAACTGCGAAAAGGAGAATTGGTTCGCGTATCAGCGTTGTGGCGACAAACTCGCTGGCGGCAAATACCCTGTTGATTTCATCGATGAAAGCCGGATCTTTGGCCAGCAACGCGGCCAGGTCTTGAGCCTGAAATTCCGGACTGTCCTGCAACTGTTGCCAATAGCCGGAGACAATCCCGCGCAGCGCTTCAGGGAGTAATTCAAGTCTCTCCACTCTTAACGAACCTCTGCACGTTCATCACGAATGACCTGGGCACGATTGTGGGTCAGTTTCTGAATTCCGGTGTAACCCGCAGTACTTCCGTGATGGTGGTAAGCCCTGTTGCCACTTTCTGTGCCCCGCTCAAACGCAGACTATGCATGCCTTCCTTGTAGGCTTGCTGGCGAAACTGGGAGAGTGAACCCTTGTCGTCGGCAAATTGATGCAGCGTTTCAGTAAACGGCAACACCTCATAAATACCCATTCGACCCTTGAAACCTGTCTCCCGACATTCAAGACAACCTTTCGCAACCGCCGCCTTGGTCGGCAACTTCACCTTCCATGGATTGGTGAGCAGTTCCCAGGCCTCGGCGTCCACTGCCGCCGGCACCTTGCAATGCGGACACAGGACCCGAACCAGTCGCTGCGCAACAATCCCGACAATAGTTGCCTTTATCAGGTACGGGGGCACACCGAGTTCCAACAGTCGAGTGATTGCCGAAGGCGCATCATTGGTATGCAATGTAGTGAACACTAGATGTCCGGTAAGTGCCGCCTGAATGGCCATTTCCGCCGTCTCCAGATCTCGGACCTCGCCGATCATGATGATGTCCGGATCCTGACGCAGCAGGGCACGGACACCATCGGCAAAATTCAGCCCGATATTCTCCTGTACCTGCATCTGATTGAAGGTATCCTCTACCATTTCGATCGGATCCTCAATCGTGCACAGGTTCACTTCATCGGTCGCAAGCATCTTCAGTGTTGAATACAAGGTTGTGGTCTTTCCGCTGCCGGTCGGCCCGGTAATAATTACTATGCCGTTATTGTTTGAAGTTATTTCCTGCCAGCGGATCAGGTCATCGTTTACCAGACCGAGTTGTTCGAAAGGACGCAGCAGCACTTCCGGGTCAAATATCCTCATTACCAGCTTCTCACCGAATGCGGTGGGCAAAGTCGAAAGTCGCAACTCAACTTCATTGCCGTTTGGACTCTTGGTTTTTATTCGTCCATCCTGGGGCTTGCGCTTCTCGGCGACGTTCATTCGGCCAAGAATTTTCAAGCGGCTGGTGACAGCATTCATTACCTGCATAGGCAAGGAATAGACCGTATACAATACGCCATCAATACGGAAGCGGATATTGCCTTTCTCCCGTCGCGGCTCAATGTGAATATCACTTGCCCGCTGTTCGAAGGCGTACTGCAGAAGCCAATCAACCACATTAACGATGTGTTGATCATTTGCTTCCGGCTCCTTGATGTTTCCCAGCTCCAGCATCTGTTCAAGGTTGGTGATGGTCTTGCGCTGGGTACTGCCTTCGGTCGCGCGACTGATGGAGTTGGCGAGACTGTAGAATTCCGTGGTGAGTCGTTTTATCTCGACTGGGTTCGCGACTACCCTTCTGATCTTGCGCTGCGTGGTGTGGGCAAGAACAGATTCCCAGACATCCAGCCAGGGTTCGCCACTGGCAATTACCACTTCGCCAGGTGCCACTTCCACGGCCAGGATCTGGTGACGCTGGGCAAATTTGTAATCCATCACACCGGTTACCCTGGCCACATCGATCTTTAACGGATCAATGCGATAGTAAGCTTGTCCGCATTGGTCGCTCAGCGCCATCGTGAGACTTTCGATATCAAGGGTGCGGTCAGGAGATTTTCTGTCCACCAGATTCAGGTCGGCCAGATACTGTATAACGTGTTTGGCCAGATCTTTTGAGGATCGCCGACCGTTTAACGCAAACTCATGATCCTGCTGATTGACTCTGCCGGCAGCAAGTAGACTGTCAAGGAAATACTTCAGATCCAGCGAGCCCTTGCGAACGGGCTGTTTTTGTTGCGTGGGTTCAACGACGCTCATGAAAGATCCAGAATTCCCGGAAACGGGCAAGGTCCCGATTGACGTAGTGGGCTAAGTGTATACTCGGCGCCGTCAAATTCAAAAGGGAGATTCCCGGACTATTCCACCAGTTTGATCCAGTCTCCCTCACCCGGCGTGCCGGAAGGATAATAGCCATTCAACAACCGCAGGGTTTCTTCGGCGTAGTTGGCAATACGACTGTTGCGCGCCACTGTGGCAAAATCAAAAAACTCACTGGCCTGGACATATTTGATTTTCATTTCGGAACCCGGAACCAGTTCACTGTTCTGGATGGCGCGAAAGGTCTTGATGGAAGCCAGCAGCCTTTGATCAAT
>JBBDXV010000274.1:0-3378 GCA_040902165.1 Pseudohongiellaceae bacterium | reverse complement strand
TAGCGAGCCTGTCAATGCCGCCACAGTTACCACTGATCATCGAACCGGATCATCTTTACAGCCTGATTCAGGCTCCTGGTTTGCTGATTGTTGATGTGTGCCAGTCGGCACTTTATCAGCATCTGCATGTGCCCGGAGCGGTTCATGTCAGTCCGTCGGAACTGGTCAGCGGGCAGCTGCCCGCCACCGGAAAATTACCGTCGGTCGAGGCGCTCGAGAAACTTTTATCCCGCATCGGCCTGAGCCCGGACAAACATGTGGTGGCCTACGATGATGAAGGCGGCGGCTGGGCTGGCAGATTTTTATGGACACTGGAACTTGTGGGTCATCATCACTATTCATATCTGAATGGCGGTATTCATGCCTGGAAGAATGAAGGCTTTCCTGTAGAAAGCAGAATTGTGCAGGTGCAGCCAACCATTTTTATTGCGCAAATGAATTATCAGGATCGCGCCGAGCTCGACGAAGTGCTGGCCAGCATTGATGAAGCTGACAGCATCATCTGGGATGCACGTTCCGCCGAGGAATATGCGGGTATCCGCCAGAGCGCATTGCGCAGCGGTCACGTTCCTGGCGCCGTGAATCTTGACTGGCTGCAGACCATGGATCGGGAAAGAAATCTGCGTTTGCTGCCGATGGAAACATTGCGATCAGTCCTGGCCGAACTTGGCATCAGCGACAAGAAAAAAATCATCACCCATTGTCAGACACATCACCGCTCCGGTTTGACCTGGCTGATCGGCAAGGCAATGGGTTTACCGATCAAGGCCTATGATGGATCCTGGTCTGAATGGGGAAACCGTCTCGACACGCCTGTAGAACCCTGAACGCTTACCCGGAATAAAAGCTTGAGCTGATGCGTTCACTGTTTATCATCTTTCAATATCTGGTTCCCCAGCATTTGCTGTCGCGGCTTGTTGGCCGAATCGCCGCCAGCGAAATTCGCTGGCTGAAAAGAAGATTCATTCACTGGTTCATTCGCCGCTACAAAGTGGATATGTCGGAGGCCGCAAACAGCGACCCCGACAGCTACAGCAACTTCAATGCCTTTTTTACCCGGCAGCTCAAAGCCGGTGCCCGACCGGTTAACGAGAGTAGGGAAATCCTGGTTTGTCCGGCTGACGGGATCATTTCTGAACTCGGTGAAATCAGGAATGATCGGCTGTTACAGGCCAAGGGCAGATACTTTTCCCTGGGTGAATTGCTAGGTGGAGACCCGGCAGATTCCGAACCGTTCAGGGACGGCAGTTTCGTCACTGTTTATCTGTCCCCGCGGGATTACCACCGCGTACATATGCCGGCTGCGGGTCGCCTGGTCAGCACCACCTATATCCCCGGCAAATTGTTCTCTGTCAACCGGGTAACTGCAAATGCCGTGCCGGGACTGTTTGCCCGCAATGAAAGACTGGTATGCCGTTTTGAAACAGATAATGGTCCCATGGCACAAGTTATGATCGGTGCCATGATTGTCGCTGGCATTGATACCGTCTGGTCTGGTCAGGTTTGTCCCGGCAGCCATGGCTTGACCCGAACCGACTACACCGGGCATTCACCGCCGGTTCAATTGGCCAAAGCTGCCGAGATGGCACGTTTCAAACTAGGCTCTACCGTGATCACCCTGTTTGGTCCCGGCGCGGTTCAGCTGGATCAATCCCTGCGCAGTGGCAGTCCGGTACGGATGGGAGAAGCGCTGGCATCGGCGAACCGTCATGCTTAACATACGCAATCATTTGAAACGACTTTGGTACGGGGAACGCGGAGGTATATCACGAATGAATCAGGATGAAATGAAGAAGGCTGTCGCCAGATCGGCATTGGAATACATCAAGCCCCTGCTGGAAAAGGATTCCATCGTCGGTGTCGGCACCGGATCCACCACCAATTTCTTTATTGAGGAACTGGGCGCCCTGCGTCAGCACTTTAACGGCACAGTCGCCAGTTCCGAGGAATCTGCCCGACGACTCAAGGCCCTGTCGATCCCGGTGTACGATCTGAACAGTGTGGACGAGGTAACTGTCTATGTCGATGGTGCCGACGAAGCCAATGAACATTTGCAGTTGATCAAGGGCGGTGGCGCAGCGCTTACGCGGGAGAAGATTATCGCCGCCGTGGCCAAGGAATTTGTCTGTATAGCGGATGAATCAAAACTGGTACCGGTACTGGGAAAATTCCCCCTGCCAGTGGAAGTCATTCCGATGGCCCGCAGCTATGTAGGACGTCAGATAGTAAAGCTTGGCGGAGATCCGGTTTATCGCGAAGGATGTGTAACCGACAACGGCAATCACATTCTGGATGTTTACAACCTTTCCATTATCAATCCCCGGGAACTGGAACAGCAGCTTAACCAGATAACCGGGGTTGTTACCAATGGATTATTTGCGCTGAGACCCGCAGATCGACTGTTGATAGCAACAAAAGGGGGCACGAGAACTCTTCTGCCCTGAGTCGCAATTCCGGTTGCGTCGGCATGTGGGGATAGGTGTCAACCTTTCTGCATCCCTGCCCCGGGGTTAACACGGGGTTGCAGGCTTCACGCAAAGACTGCCAGGAAAACCAGGCAGTCTTTTCTAGCGGGTTACAGCGGGGTAACGTTTTCTGCTTGAGGGCCTTTCTGGCCTTGGGTAACTTCCATAGTCACCTTCTGACCTTCTTTAAGGCTCCTTCTTCCGGTACCGTTGATAGCGCTAAAGTGAACAAATACATCCTTACCGCCTTCCTGTTCGATGAAGCCAAAACCTTTCTCGTCATTGAACCACTTAACGGTACCTTCGACTAACTCTGCCATATCTTACTCGTGCTATTAATCAAGTTAACTGAACGGGTAACGGGTACCAATTCATGACCCCGAATAGGATCAGCGCGCAGTTTAATCTTATAAATTGGCGGAGGGAACAGGCTTTTTTAAGCAAAAGTCGGGAAAAACGACCAGGCAACAGTTTTTTATGCCCTGTAACTATGCCCGTTAACAAACTTCCTATTTCTGCGAACTTTGCGGAACCCGAAGTCCGGGACCACTACGGGACTATTGATGCGCCTCTACTCAGCCATTACTGGACTGTCATTGGGCATTACAAATCAAAAACCTTGCCGGGATTCATGATGTTATTGGGGTCGAAAACCTGCTTCAGGGCTCTCATATAGCTGATTTCCGCCTCTGACCGGGAGTAGCCAAGGAAGGCTTTTTTCAACAGGCCTACACCGTGCTCCGCAGAAATACTGCCATGGTGGTTTTTTACCAGCTGGAAGATATCCTTGCTGACTTCGCTGCAGCGTTTGAAGAACAGTTCCTTGTCGAGGCTCTCCGGCTTGAGAATATTGAGATGGACATTGCCGTCACCGATATGACCAAACCAGATGATTTCAAAATCAGGATACTGA
>JBBDXV010000273.1:0-3393 GCA_040902165.1 Pseudohongiellaceae bacterium | reverse complement strand
CCGACCAGACGGCTGGGGATGCCATTGGCACGCAGCGCGAGGGCGGCGGCTGACGCAAACCAGAAGCAGTATCCGGCGCGCTCGTTGAGAAAGAAATCGTGAAACGGTTGTTCAGGATCAAAATTGGTGCTCAGTGAATACGGTCTTGCCTGAAAATACGCTAACACGTTCTCTACGGTGAGCGCCGGTGTTGCGCCGGACAGAGACTGGCTGCGTTCCTGTAGGCCGGCATCCCAGAAATCCGGCAACTGCAAGGTCGCCGGACTGCGGAGTTCCGCTGTCGGATCATTGCCAGGGTCCAGTTGCCAGCGTCGGTCCGCGCCGCGTTCAAATTCGGGAGTCCAGACATCGGCGGCATTGCGAATCAATGATTCAAAGGACCCGGTAACATAACCGGTTCCAGGAGTTATAAAAATATAGTTCTCGTTGACAAGCCCATGAATCGTCATTGATTGAGAGCCATCATCCCCGGTCGTCACATGGTGATTCTGCATCGGATAGCGGTAGTTACCGGACTCGACCGGATCGGCACTGAAGGAGTTGATCGCCAGCAGCGGGCGTTCTTCGGCCAGCCACACCAGGTTCTGGTCCAGCAGGGACAGACGATTACCGGCCAGATATTTAACCGGAGACTCGTCCGCCTGGATGCGCATGACCGCACGATTGGACGGTCGCAAAAATAGCGAGGCGCGCAGTTGCTGGTTGGGTGAGAAACCGGTAGGCGAGTAATTACTGGAGCGGGGGAACAGATCGCCCAGCGCGGTGATAACCGGGCCCTGCGCTGATTCCAGCGCGACCATGCTTAGCGGTGCGACCAACAGCAGCGGTAATAACAGCGCGAGCCGTGACAGCAGCTGGCCGGCACAGCGATCCAAGAGCAAGACCATGGCCGCCACCAGCATCGCCGCAAGACTGATCGGCGCAATGGCGACATCAAACCAGATAACGACAGCCTTGTCCGGCGGCGACATCAACAGCATCAATAGCAGCCCCCAGGCCAGAATGTTTTGACTGTCACGATCCAGCGGGTGTGAGGAATCCGACCGGGCCGCTCCGGGTTTGGCCGCGAACAGCCACAATAGATAAATGAGCAGGCACAGGATAAAGCCCGCGCCAACCCCGTTTTCGGCCGGCCAGGATCCTTCCTGCGCCCAGTCTTCCAGTACCTGATTGCCGATTATCATGCCGGAACTGAACAGCACAAACAGCAGGCCCCAGGTGGGTCTTTCTATTGCGGTGATTCTGAGCGCAGCCAGCACACTGACACCGGTGCCAAGCCAGATGAGCAGCGGCAATTCCATCGACAGTCCCAGATGCAGGGACAACAGGGAGAGAAAAAGCGCCAGCAGCCAGTCGCTCATTGCAATCGTTCTCCGAACACACCCGGCCGGCGCTTGCGTTCATGCGTGGCGATCTCGATGAACTGTGAACCCTCAGGCAAACTGCCTGCATTCGCAATTGATTCCGCCAGCATAAACACCAGCACCAGAATGCCCTGCCGCTGCCATCGGTCTACCAAAGCGCTTGCCTCATCAGTCCAGCGACCAAGGACCAGTACATGGATGCCGTTCTCAGCGAGCACTGTGTTGGGTAGGGAAGCGCCGATACTGGTGCAGGCACGCGCCGGCCGACACGCAGCAATGTGCTGGTAAAACGCGAGGATCGAATCAAGCTGATGCCAGTCTCTGCCCATCGCGACTGCAGTCAGATTAAAACCTTCGTTCTGTGCCGACAGACCGATCTCCACTGCCAGCGCGAGACGTTGGTCCAATGCCGCTTCGTTGCGCGGTCTTGGTTGCCAGACTTCGAAACCGTCCAGGGTGAGGTTGATGATCAGATAGACCTGATCGCGGCGAATCTCCTCGCTGCCTTCAAACACCTTGCTCATCGGGCTGCCGCGGCGACTGCTGGCGCGATGGTCCATGCGTCTTAACGAATCACCGGTCTGGTATTGCCGCGAGTAGGCGTACTCCAGCGACGGGCCCTTGCGCGCATTGTCCAGTCCCTGACTCAGACGCTTGCTGGCCAGTTCGGCAATATGACGCAGCGAAGGAATATTCGCCGGCAGCGCTGCCGGCAACACATTGATCGCGCAGGGCGAGTCGATGCGCTGGCTGAACCGGGTCAGGAAGAACGGGAAATAACTTTGTACCGTGAGGCCGGTCAATTGCATCACGCCGCGCTTCTGCGCGGTAAATTCCACAGTCAAGCTGCTGCTGTGTCCGGCGGCCAGTTGTGCCTGATGCGGGCGCCGCCACTCCTGCGGCCAACGACCAAAAGGAATCACTTGTTCACGCACGGAAAAATTGAAGAGAGCGCGAGGACCGGTATTGGTGACAGTAACCTGTGACTGCTGCGGTTGTCCGGCCACCGCGTAAGGCGGACTGTTCCTCGACACAGTGACGCGCGGACGCCAGATAAAACCCAACACCGCGCTCCACAGCAGCAGCGCGACGCCAAATGCCGCAGTGACTAACAGGAAATCGCTGGTCTCGCGATAGCTGGACAGAAAGATGAACAGACTGCCGAGCAGGATGATCTTGCCGGTGCGCGTCAGACCGTCATAAAAAATGCGGCGATAGAGTCGGGTCAGGAAGCGGGCGGAGCGTTCATGCCAGCGCGGCACGGCCCGCAGATTCATGAACCAGCGTGTCGTCCGCCACCAGTGCAGCAGAAAGATTTCGTCGGCGACGCGGAGCGGTCTATCAGCCAGCTCGTTCATTGCCATCTTTGTTTTTACCTGGGAACCGGTACTTTCTTGATCAGTGCCTGCAAAATTTCATGGCTCTGCACGCTGTCATTGCCGCGCCCGTGGCGTGGCAGAATGCGATGGTCCCATACCGGTGGAATAAGCCGCTGGACATCCTCGGCCAGAACCTGGGCACGGCCGTTGATCAGCGCATAGGCCTTGCAGGCATTAGCCAGGTGCATGCAACCGCGCGGCGAGATGCCCAGCTTGACCCCCGGATCATCCCGGCTGGCACGCGCGATGCCGATGATGTAACGCGCGAGATCTTCATGCAGAAATATTTCATTGCAGGCCCGACGCAGCCGCAGCAGCGATTCCCGATTGAGCACCGGCACCGGGTTTTGTCGTGCGACCGCCGCATAGCCACTCAGCAGGTGCAGTTCTGCGTTGACGTCGGGATACCCGAGACTGATTGACATGAGGAAGCGGTCCAGCTGGGCTTCCGGCAGTGGATTGGTGCTGTCGAAATCGATCGGGTTCTGGGTCGCGATCACAGTGAACAATTCAGAGAGAGGATGATTCACGCCATCGGCGGCGACGAAACCCTCTTCCATCGCCTGCAAAAACGCAGACTGGCTTCTGGTCGGCGCGCGATTGATCTCATCCGCCAACAAAAAGTCGGTAAATATCGGCCCGGGAGTGAA
>JBBDXV010000272.1:0-3411 GCA_040902165.1 Pseudohongiellaceae bacterium | reverse complement strand
CAGTGTGGGATGTTCGACCAGACAGGGAAGGCAGTAACTGCCCCAGAAGTTCAGCAGGAACATTTCCTCCGGCAGATCCTGCGGTGTTAGCAGACGATTATCATCCACCGCCTCCAGCGCAAAATCCGGCAGCGGTTTATTGATCAATACCGAAGGTAGTTCACGCGGATTCAGGTACAAGCCGTACCACATGATTCCGGCAAGCAACAAAAATACAGCCAGCGGCAAAAGATATTTGAAACGTGACATCCGGCTTTCCCCTAAGTGGCAGCCTGCAAATCGGCTGCAACCCGGGCGGCTTGTTGGGCATCACGAACCCGAAAACGCCGGTAGCGCTTGTCGAACGCTGCCGTGAATCCTCCCAGCGCCATCATTATGGCTGCCAGCCACACCCAGCGAACAAACGGCTTAATATAGATCGTCATGGACCAGGCATTGCCTTCTTTCAATTCGCCCATTGTGATAAACAAGTCGCGAAGAAATCCGGCGTCTATAGCCATCTCGGTTGAGGGTGAACTGCTGGCGAGGTAAATTCTCTTTTGCGGGTGCAGCTCACGCACTTCGACACCATTTTTGAGCACGTGAATAGTAGCCTCATCACCAATATAGTTGGGACCGGAAACCGCTACCGTTCCATCAAATCGAAATTCATATTCACCCAAATCTGTTCTTTCTCCGGGGCTCAACAAAACACTTTTTTCCATACTATACTGACTCGTCAGCGCCACGCCGGTAACCATCACTGCGACGCCGATATGGGCGACTTGCATACCAAAATAACTGGCCGGCAATGAACGCAGTCCTTGTATCAGAGAAGGTTTGTTGCGACATTTGTTCAGCAGATCCCTGCCCATGCTGAGTACGATCCAGAACGCCAGAGAAATTGCGATCGTTGCCATCCAGGAAAACTCAAAGGTAACCAGCAATGGCAGTATCACTCCCAGTCCAACGGCAAGCATCGCCACCGTGACCAGCTGGCCCCATAGATAAGAGGTTGAGGTTTCTTTCCAGCGACTCAGCGGCCCTATCCCCAACACCGCCACCAGTATACCCATCAATGGCACAAAGATTGCGTTGAAGTATGGAGGGCCAATAGAAATCAGCTCATCGGTAAGCGCCTGATACACCATCGGGAACAGCGTGCCGAGCAATACTGACGCACAGGCGACAACCAGCAATACATTGTTGGCCAGCAGAAAGGATTCGCGAGACACCATGGCGAAACCGGACTCACTCTTGATCAGGGGTGCGCGCAATGCATATAAAAGAAGTGAGCCGCCAACTATGAAGGCGATAAATCCGAGAATGAATACGCCACGGGTCGGGTCGCTGGCAAACGCATGTACCGAAGTCAGCAGCCCGGAGCGGGTAATGAACGTGCCCAGCAAACTACCGGTAAAAGCCAGGATCGCAAGTAAAACGGTCCAGTTTTTAAAGACTCCGCGCTTTTCGGTCACCGCCAGCGAGTGAATCAGCGCGGTACCCAATAACCAGGTCACCAGGGGCGGATTTTCTACAGGATCCCAGGCCCACCATCCGCCCCATCCCAATTCGTAATAGGCCCACCAGCTGCCAAGCGCAATACCCAGGGTAAGAATGGCCCAGGCTACATTGGCCCAGGGTCTGGTCCAGCGTGCCCAGGCAGCGTCCAGCCTGCCGCTCAACAAGGCAGCAATGGCGAAGGCGAAGACCACGGAAAATCCCACATACCCCATATACAAAGTGGGAGGATGAATAATAAACGCGAAATCCTGCAGCGCTGAGTTAAGATCTGCACCATCTGCCGGAGCGAGAGGTACAACCCGATCAAAGGGATTGGAAGTCGCCAGCATAAACAGGGTATAACCGCCGCAGATGAAACCAAGCACACCCAGAACCCTGGCAATAAAATCCAGCGGCATGCTTTTGCTGTAAATGCTCACCGCGAGCATCCAGGCACTGAGCATGAATGTCCAGAACAGGAATGAACCCTCATGGCCACCCCATACCGCCGTCAACTTGTAACGGTCCGGCAACATCGAATTGGAATGCTGGGCCACAAAGCTGACGGAAAAATCATCGATGGCAAAACTGTAGGCAAGAATCAAAACGGCCATGGACAGGAAAACGAAAATCCCGGCAGCCAGCGGACGCGCCAGATTCATCCATAGCAGATTATTGCGGGCTGCTCCCACTATTGGCAGAGTCGCAAGCATCACACTCAGACACAGAGTCAGAATGAGACTTATATGTCCCAGCTCAGGAATCATCAGGGAGTCCGGCAGCAGATTGTTGATATCCCGGTGTCTCAACATGCGCTGCGTCCAGCGCAGCTTTCACTTCCGGCGACATATAGTTCTCATCATGCTTGGCAAGAACACGGGAGGCCTGGAACACACCATCGCTACCCACACTGCCCTCTACGACGATGCCCTGTCCCTCCCGAAACAAGTCAGGAAGTATTCCTTCGAAGTGGATGCGAACATCGTTGGCATAATCGGTGGCCAGGAAACTGACTTCCAGGGAATCACTCCGGCTTTGTACCGAACCTGCCTTTACCATTCCACCCACACGGATATGCTGACCTACAGCAACCTCACCCATGGCTACCTGGGTCGGCGTAAAAAACAAATTGATATTCTGTCTCAGTGCGTAAAGAGTCAGTCCAACCGTCACTGCCAGACAGGAGGCGATGAACAGGATGATGGACAAGCGTTTACGTCGATGTGGTTTCACTGTATTTCTCCAATGTCGCCTGGCGATTCAAGGCCGGCTGATGCCACCCTTGGGTTCGAGGTCTCACCGGCAATCACTGCCCGCCGTCGCAACGCCTCAATGATGTGCCGTTTTTTATAAAGTGGTACCAGCAAATTTACCAACACGAATACGATGAACAGCGCATAAACGCTCCACACATTGAAGGCGTAGCCACCCATGTTGAGAAATTCACTGAAACTTGAAAACTGTATGGCTTCAATCATAGGAATAGACTTTCAGTGCCAAAGCCTGCTTTCAACCCAGGCCCGATTGTACAGGGTAACCGGTTCCGGTTCAGACACTTTTCGCCAGATCCTGTACCCACTGCGACTTGCTCTCTCTTTGCAGTATCTCGTTGCGAGTAGCGAGAATCAGGCTTACCGCCAGAAACAGATACATGCCCAATGCCATGAAACCGGTGGGCAACCAGAACTCAATGCCGTTCACTGTACCGCTGGCCATGGACAAATCGCTGCTCGGCTGATGCAAGGTGTTCCACCATTCCACCGAATACTTGATGATGACTACATTGATGCAACCGACGATAGACAAGACCGCGCAGGCGCGCGCCGCATTTTCCGAATCATTCAATGCGGAGCGCAGGGAAATCACTGCTATCAGCAGAAAAAACTGGAACAGCATGGAAGTCAAACGGGCATCCCATTCCCACCAGGT
>JBBDXV010000271.1:4558-23459 GCA_040902165.1 Pseudohongiellaceae bacterium | reverse complement strand
ACACACGCCCGGCGAGGTCAAATCTGGAGCCGTGACAAGGACAGAAGAAGCCGCCTTTCCACTCTGCATCGAAAGGCTCGGAGCGCAACTGAACATAGGGAGTCGGTGAACAAAACAGATGCGGGCAAAGCCCTACCAGAACCAGAATATCCGGGCGTCGTGAGCGATATTCATTGCGTGCATATTCCGGTTGTTCGGGTTTTTCGGAATCCGGATCGGTAAGCCGGTCCGCCATGGTCGCAAGCGCGGCCAATGCTTCCTCAGTGCGTCGTACTATAAAAATCGGTCGACCGCGCCAGGCGGGAATAGGTCCCAGAATCTGACCCGTCTGTAACCTGCTTATGTCTATTCTTACCGGTGCACCTGCTGCCCTGGCTTTGGCGCTCGGACTCCAGGAACCAATGAACGGTACCGCTGCACCTGCCACACCTACCGCCCCTAATGCAGAAGTAGACCCCACTAAAAACCGCCTTCGGCCGGAATTGGTACTGTCATCAGTCACCGTCAAAATCTCCTGTCAGAGCGCTCTAAAAATTAAGAGTGACTTGACCCGCTGGGTCAAAATCACTCTTGAATGAAAATCGATGTGAGGTTTGGCAAACCGGTTTACAAAACCCGGCGAATAGTAGTTAATTTCACCTATTTTTTCAAGTGGATTACCTTGGTGATCAGTGCCCAGCCCATTGAAATAAAAGAGAAATATCTTTTTTCTCTGGTTAAAAAAAATGCCGGCTCCCGATTGTGGGATCCGGCATTTTTGTAACAATCTGATACAGAATCAACGCTTGGAGTATTGTGGTCTCTTGCGGGCCTTGCGCAAGCCGACCTTTTTGCGCTCGACAGCGCGGGCATCACGAGTAACAAATCCGGCCTTACGCAAGGTCGGGCGTAACTCTTCGTTGTACTCAAGCAGTGCCCTGGTAATACCGTGGCGAATCGCCCCGGCCTGACCAAAACTGCCGCCGCCATGAACCGTCACTTTAATATCAAATTTTTCGGTCATCTCTACAAGTTCCAGAGGCTGACGAACAATCATGCGGGCAACTTCGCGGCCAAAGAAACCGTCAAGAGTCCGCTCATTGATCGTGATTTTGCCGCTGCCATTGGTTAGATACACGCGCGCGGTGGAGGTTTTGCGTCGTCCGGTTCCGTAATATTGAGTTGCGGTCATAAAGCCTCGTTATATTTTCAACGGTTGCGGCTGCTGGGCCGAATGAGGGTGTTCTGCGCCCGCATAAACCTTGAGTTTTTTGAACATCGCGCGACCCAGCGGAGTGCGTGGCAACATGCCTTTTACCGCCAGTCTGATGATTTCTTCCGGCGACTTCTGAATCATCTTTTCAAATGACAGAGACTTCATGCCGCCCGGAAATCCGGTATGGTGAAAATACGTCTTGTCCTTGGCTTTGTTGCCGGTTACCTGCACTTTTTCAGCATTTATAACGACGACAAAATCCCCGGTATCTACGTGGGGCGTGTATTCCGGTTTGTGTTTGCCGCGCAGGCGCGACGAAATTTCAGTCGCCATACGCCCCAGGATCAAGCCTTCGGCATCCACCAGCAACCAGGATTGTTCGACTTCACTGGGCTTGGCACTATAGGTTTTCATAGGTTTTCGCCTGCTTTCGGGGGCGTATTATCAAGGAGCGCGAATACTAACGGAGCCCCCTTAAAGTTTCAAGTCGCAATCGGCAAATATCTGGGCGGTTCAGGGCTTATGGGCTCTGGCCAGATAGTCCTCGGACTGCATCTCCTGGAGCCGGCTCCGGGTACGCTGAAACACCTCTACCAAGCCGCCTCCCTGATAAAGATTATGCAATGGAACGGCTGCTGAAAGAATGAGTTTGACATTGTGATCGTACAGCTCATCAACCAGATTGATAAATCGGCGGGCCTGGTCATCGCGTCCGCCGTCCAGAAGGGGCACATTGCTGAGCAACACGGCATGGTATATCCGGGCAATCTCGATATAGTCAAAAGCACTGCGGGGACCGCCGCAGAGTTGTTCAAAGTCAAACCACACCACATCGTCGGCGCAATACCTCGTCGGAATTCTGCGCCCCAGAATTTCAATAACCTCAGCCTTTACCGCGTCCTGAAAGTCCGGCGCCAGACGACGAAAGCTTTCGCCCAGCTGTAGTTCCGCATCCTCTCCAAGGGGCCAGTGATACAGTCGGGTTTGAACCAGTCGACGCAAGCGATGATCAATGGCACCTTCCATATGCACTACTTCAGCCTGCGAATTGATGAGCCTGATCGCCGGCAAGAACCTGTCCCGCTGCAAACCGTTTTCATAGAGACGGTCCGGCTTTATATTGGAGGTCATGATCAGCACGACGTCGCGGCTGAACAATTCCTCCAGCAATCCGCCCAGAATCATCGCGTCGCCAATATCCTGGACGAAAAACTCATCAAAACAGATTACCCTGGCCTGCCGGGCAAAATAATCGGCTACCTTGATTAACGGATTTTTTTCACCCTTGAGTTTCGCCAACTCTCGATGGACCTGCTGCATAAAACGGTGAAAATGGGTCCGCAATCTGATCTCGGCCGGCAGTGCCTCGTAGAATATATCCATCAGATAGGTTTTGCCGCGACCGACCCCACCCCACAAATAGACGCTCTTGATGGCACTTGCATAACCCGGTTTGCCAAATAACCAGTCTTTCACTGCGCACAGCCATGAGGGTCTTGCCGCGGTTTGCCCGACCAATTGTTGATGCAGATGCTGCAGGAAAATAAGCGCCGCCCTTTGTGCCGGATCGGGAGAGATCAACCCACAATCAATATCGTGTTGATAGCGTTCCTTGGGTGTCATTGGATTTTTCAAACAGGCTATTGATGAAACCCTGGTTCAGGGTCTGGAATTCAGCGAATTGATTGACACGTTTCCCGCTACCAACTTTTTCCGGCGACAGGCCATAATAATGGGTATACTTACGGCGTTTATAATACCGGTGTGACGGCCGGGATGAAATTCCCTGAAGAACCGACAGGAAAATTAATGATCTGGTTAGTTGGAGCAGGTTGTCTGGCGCTAGGAGTGGTGATCGGCGTTGCATTTGCAAGCCAGTTTGCCACCAGTCCGGCGCGCGTCAGAGAACTCGAGAACCAGATTATTTCGCTGGAAGAGAAACACGGTCGCTACCGTGACGATGTCAGTGATCATTTCAGCACGACCGCAGAGTTGATTCAGCAAATGACCGAGAGTTACAAGGATGTATATCAGCATCTGGCGCTGGGCGCCCAGGACCTTTGCTCCGGAGAAGTCGCCGGCAAACTGTTACCGGCCGCTTCAGATTCTGTGTTTGAAAAACAGGTTGATGGTGAATTGACTTTCAGCCCGCCGAAGGACTATGCAGCCAAGCAGAATCCGCGACAGAAAGGCGCGCTATCGGAGGAATTCGGCCTCGACAAGTCAAAGTCACGAAATGACGAAGATATAACCTATTGATCCGTTGTTACAGGCATCCCGCCAGACTCACTTCCGTGATTCATCCCCGTCCGGGTACTACGTCCAAAATGGCAGAATACAACCTGACTCATCTGAAACAACTGGAAGCGGAAAGCATACATATTATCCGCGAAGTTGCTTCAGAATTTGAAAAACCGGTAATGCTTTACTCGATCGGCAAAGACTCATCGGTAATGTTGCATCTTGCGCTGAAGGCATTTTATCCGGGCAAACCGCCATTCCCGCTGATGCATGTGGATACCACTTGGAAGTTTCGCGAAATGATAGAGTTTCGAGACCAACAGGTTAAGAAACTGGGATTGGACCTGATTGTTTATATCAACGAGGAAGGCGTTGCTGCCGGTGTAAACCCTTTCGTCCATGGCAGCGAGAAACATACTGACATTATGAAAACCCAGGCGCTGCGCCAGGCGCTGGACAAATACCGTTTTGATGCCGCATTTGGCGGCGGTCGAAGAGATGAGGAAAAATCCAGAGCCAAGGAACGGGTTTTTTCATTCCGCGACAAGAATCATCGCTGGGATCCGAAAAATCAGCGCCCGGAACTTTGGAACATTTATAACTGCAAAGTCAACAAAGGTGAAAGCATTCGCGTATTCCCCCTGTCAAACTGGACCGAACTCGACATATGGCAATACATTTATCTGAACAATATCGATATTGTTCCTCTGTATTTCGCCAAACCACGGCCGGTAGTGCGCATGGATGGGGTCGACATCATGGTTGATGATGATCGCATGCCGATTCGCGATGATCAGAAGATCGAAATCAAGACCGTTCGATTCCGAACTCTGGGTTGTTATCCGCTAACCGGCGCAGTGGAATCTGCCGCAACAACACTGCCGGAAATTATCCAGGAAATGTTGTTGACCACCAGTTCCGAGCGTCAGGGGCGTCTGATTGATACGGATAGCGCAGGGTCCATGGAAGAAAAGAAACGCAAAGGATATTTTTAGGCCACTGACATGTCGCACAAATCTGATCTGATCGCTACCGACATCAATGCCTATCTCGCGCAACACGAGCGTAAGGAACTTTTACGCCTGCTAACCTGCGGCAGTGTCGATGACGGCAAAAGCACATTGATCGGGCGACTTTTGCATGACTCCAAAATGATTTATGAAGATCAGTTGGCGGCCATACAGGCTGACAGCGTAAAGTCCGGATCAATTGACGGCAAACTTGACCTTGCACTGTTGGTAGACGGATTACAGGCAGAACGGGAACAGGGCATAACCATCGATGTCGCCTACCGTTACTTTTCAACTTCCAGGCGCAAATTCATCATTGCGGATACCCCGGGTCACGAACAATATACACGCAACATGGCAACCGGCGCATCAACCTGTGATCTGGCTATTATACTCATTGATGCCAGGTACGGCGTACAGACCCAGACTCGCAGGCACAGCTTCATCACCTCCCTTCTTGGAATTCGACATATCATAGTTGCGATCAACAAGATGGACCTGGTCGGTTTCAGCGAGAAAGTTTTCAACCGCATTCGCGATGACTATATGGTTTTCGCCAGCAAACTGAACGCCATGGATTTTCATTTCATGCCTTTATCGGCCCTGAATGGCGACAACGTGGTCAACAAGAGTGAGAACATGCCCTGGTTCCAGGGTGAGCCGCTCATGCATGTTCTGGAAAACGTAGAAATAGCAGCAGACCGCAATTTTGTCGATTTTCGTTATCCGGTTCAGTACGTGAACCGTCCAAATCTGAATTTCCGCGGCTTTTGCGGCACTGTTGCTTCCGGTGTCGTGCGCAAGGGTGATGCTGTCACGGTCCTGCCCTCAGGCAAGTCGAGCAGAATCAAGTCAATCGTCACTTTTGATGAGGAGCTGGAATTGGCCCATGCGGAGATGGCGATTACCCTGACCCTGGAAAATGAAATTGATGTGAGCCGGGGAGATATGCTGGTGCATTCAGACAATCTGCCCAAACTCGACGATCAATTCGAGGCTACTGTCGTCTGGATGGCTGACCAACCCCTTCTGCCGGGAAAATTATATGATTTCAAACTCAATTCAAAAGTGGTAAGCGGCAGGATCAAGAGTATTCGCAATCGTATCGACGTGAACACGCTCAATCGTCATCCGGCGCCTGCTCTTGAATTGAATGAAATTGGATTGTGTGAACTGGCGATGGAACAGAAAGTTTGTTTTGACAGCTACGATGTCAACCGCGGTACCGGTCGCTTAATCGTCATTGACAGGCTCACCAATGTTACTGTCGGGGCTGGCATGATTCGTTGCGATTCCGGAAGTCGGGAGTCAACTACCGCAGCACCCGGCAGCAGCGTTACCCATGTAACAAAAGAAGAACGTGCGGCACGTTATGGTCAGCGCCCGGCAACGATCATGTTTATCGGTGTTTCAGGGTCGGGAAAATCGACTCTGGCACACGGACTGGAGCGCAGATTATTCGATATGGGCAGAGTCAGCACGGTTCTCGACGGCAAGACCATGCGGCTCGGCATAAGCCGGGATCTGTCGCACGATGCAGACGGTCGCGCAGAAAACCTTCGCCGCAGTGCCCATGTAGCAAGATTCCTGAATGATTCAGGTTTGATTTGCTGCGCCTCCTTCGTGGCGCCAAACCCGGATTCCCGCGAATATGCGTTGAGCGTAATTGGCAAGGACAATTGCCTGATCATTTATCTGAATCCGCCAATCGAAGTGTGTATTCAGCGCGATCCGAGCGGTCTCTATGCAGCCGCCGCAGGAAGTGAATCCGGTGATGTACCTGGATTGTCTTTCCCCTACGAAGAACCGGAACCGGTACAACTGACTCTGGACACCTCGGTTTTGAACGTCGACGAATGTCTGCAAAAGGTAATACAGCTGATGCGCGAAGCCAGCATCCTTTAATCGCGCACGTCATTTCACTATTGTTCCCGCTCTGAATCGCGATACCGGACATTTTCGCGTGCCAATTCATGGAAAGCATGGTTGCGACCCTGTATATTGGCGCAGCAAGTTCAAGCTTGTGTTTCCGGCGAGAAGGGTACCGGAGAGTGCGGGTCCGTGATGGAAATGATGAAAAAGACAAGACTGGTCATCGGCTATGCAGCCTGGCCGGTTATGACCGGTGTTTTGCTGGCAGTAGTGTTATTGCAATATCAGCAATTACAGGAACTGGGCAAGCTTACCAGCCAACTTCAATCATCCCCGCCTGATTCCTTGCCGGCCGCCATTTCTTTTTCTGAAGCGATCGGGCGTGCTGCGCCGTCAGTAGTCAGCATCAATGCGACCAGTGTCAACGTGGAAGGAATCGAGACCTCGCAGGACCGCATCGATTTTTTATTGGGAGAGAGGGAAAGCCTTGGATCCGGTGTCATTTTCCGGGATGGCGGGTTCATTCTCACCAATCTGCACGTCGTTCAGAGCCTGCAGAACATGTTTGACACTGTGGTGACACTGAAAGATGGCCGCAGCAGTCCAGCCAAGGTTGTTGCCTATGACAGGACTAATGATCTGGCAGTGTTGCATATCAACATGGATGATCTGGCGCCTATTCAAATTGGCGATGATCAGTCTCTGCGCGTCGGCGATGTTGTATTCGCCATTGGCTATCCGCGCAATATCGGCCAGTCAGTATCCCAGGGTATCGTAAGCGCACTTGACCGAAACCAGAGCGCCACTTCGGATTCCTATGTTATCCAGACCGATGCGGCGATCAATCCGGGAAATTCCGGTGGCGCACTGATAGATCGAAATGGCCGGCTGGTGGGGATAAATTCCTCGATTTTTACGGAAAGCGGAAGGTTTGAAGGAATCGGTTTTGCGACGCCGGTAAGTGTTGCGGTCCAGGCCATGGATGATTTGATTGCAAAGGTAATCGCAGACAATCCGGGCTACCTGGGCGTATTGACCGGTGAAGTATTAAATGAAGAGACCAGCAACCTGTTTTTTGGCCGATCCGATATCCGTGGAATGCTGGTGGAAAATGTGGATGATGGTGGCGCGGCACAACGCGCCGGCATTTTGCCCGGTGATGTTATCACTGCGGTTGATGAAACCATGGTGATCAACGAGCAAACCATATTCATGGAGTTTCAGAACAAACATCCGGGAGACCATGTAACCATTCAGGTGTATCGAGAGGGGGAAATGCTGAATCTGGAAACCATTCTCGGTTTTGGTCAAGCGATGGTTATAGTGCCCTGATTAATCCAGGTCCTGCAGTCGATACTCCGCAGACTTTGCATGCGCCGTCAATGACTCCCGGCGCGCAAGCGTTGCCGCCGTGCGGACAAGCCTGTGCGCACCGACGGGCGAACAGCTGATGATCGAGCTGCGTTTCTGGAAATCATATACACCCAGAGCTGAGAAAAACCGCGCGGTACCGGACGTTGGCAGCACATGGCTGGGCCCCGCGCAATAGTCCCCCAACGCTTCGGCGGTAAAACGGCCGAGAAAAACAGCGCCGGCGTTTTCCACCTTGGCAAGAAGCGACTCGGGGTCCGCTACCGACAACTCCAGATGCTCGGGTGCAATTGAATTGCTGATCTGAACTGCTTCATCAAGACTCGCAACATGTATCAGCATGCCGCGATTCTCCATTGAGGCGCGGATAATTTCCTGCCGCTCCATAGCGGGAAGCAGTTTGTTGATGCTCGCCAGTACCAGCTCAAGATATTTGCGATCCGGTGAAATCAGGATCGACTGTGCCTGTTCATCATGTTCAGCCTGGGAGAATAAATCCATCGCAATCCAGTCCGGGTTAGTTCCACCGTCGCAGATCACAGTCAACTCTGATGGACCGGCGACCATATCGATTCCAACTTCGCCGAATACCATCCGCTTGGCGACCGTGACATAGATATTTCCAGGTCCGGTAATTTTGTCGACGCGCTGAATGGTTTCGGTGCCATAAGCCATTGCGGCAATGGCCTGGGCTCCGCCGATGGTAATCATCTGGCTAACACCGGCCAGCGCAGCGGCTGCACAAACCAGATTACTTCCGGCATTGTCGGGGTCAAACGCAGTAGGCACAGTTGCAGTAATATTTTGTACGCCTGCAACTTGCGCCGGTATACCCAGCATCAACATGGATGAAGGGTAGCTGGCTTTTCCGCCGGGAACATAAATGCCGACTTTTTCCAATGGCAGAATTTTTTGTCCGTAAACGGAACCATCCGCTTCCTGGTAATGCCAGGACGACTGTTTCTGTTTTTCATGGTAGGCACGGATCCGTTCAGCCGCATGTCGCAGCGCGACGGAATCAGACTCCGGCAATCGATCCAGCGCCATCTGTAACTGGTCGCGCGATATCACCAGATCTTTTAGTGAACCTGCATCGCGATGATCGAATTTTTTCGTATATTCAAGCACCGCAGCATCACCACGACTTCTTACCGCCGCCAGTATTTCGGCTACAGCGTTTGTGACCTTGCTGTCAACCAGCATACGCCGGTCAAGACGGCCTTCGAGCTGCCGGGTGAAGTGGCTGTCGGCGGAGGACAAAACCGGGATATCGAGGAGGTTGTTTTTCATTTGCTATGCGCTGGCATCGGTGAAATTAACGAGAACTCTGGACTGCGTCGCGCAGTCGGCGCAAAACGTCTCTAATGGCACGATTTTTTATTTTCATTGCCGCCTTGTTCACGATCACCCGTGAACTCACCTCGGCAATAAGATCTACCGGCTCAAGTCCATTGGCCTTCAAGGTATTTCCACTGTCCACAATATCTACAATCATGTCAGCCATGCCCATGGACGGCGACAACTCCAGAGCACCATTCAGTTTGATGACATCGACCTGGCGACCCTGTTCGGCAAAGAATCGTCTTGCTACATTCACAAATTTTGTCGCCACTCTTAATCTCGGCTGATCCAGTTTTCGGCCTCCTGGTGCTGCAGTCATCAGGCGGCAACGCGCCAATTTCAAATCCAGAGGTTCGTAAAAACCTTCACTGCCGTATTCAAGCAACAGGTCCTTTCCAACGATGCCCATGTCGGCACTGCCAAACTCTACATAAGTCGGTACATCTGACCCGCGCATCACCATCAATCTGACATTGGGCAGGCTTGTAGCAAAAATGAGTTTGCGACTTTTATTGATGTCTTCTGAAATGGTTATTCCCGCGCGCGCAAAAAGCGGCAGCGTTTCCTCCAGAATACGCCCTTTGGTGACGGCAATCACAAGGTTGATAGTGCTCATTTCTGCTTCACTGTTTCGATCTGGGTGGTCAGGAAGGCACTCGCCGGATTCTTGCTCCGAGCGACTGCAGTTTTTCCTCAATACATTCGTAACCGCGATCAATGTGGTAAATCCGGTCGACCATGGTTTCATTCTCCGAGACCAGACCGGCGATGACGAGGCTCGCAGAAGCACGCAGGTCAGTAGCCATGACCGGCGCTCCCTTAAGCGACTCCACACCTTCGACGATTACGGTATTTCCTTCAACCCGGATTGAGGCTCCCATCCGGTTCATTTCATGAACATGCATAAACCGGTTTTCAAAAACCGTTTCCGTGATTGACCCGGTTCCTTCTGCAATGGCGTTCAACGCTGTGAACTGTGCCTGCATGTCAGTGGGAAATGCCGGGTAGGGTGCAGTTCGCAGAGAAACGGCCTTGGGTCGCTTGCCGTGCATATCCAGCTCGATCCAGTCCTTCCCTACTTTTATTTCCGCCCCGGCCTGTTCCAGTTTGCTTAACACCGCTTCCAGAATATCGGGACGCGTATCCTTGACCTTGATACGCCCGCGCGTTGCTGCCGCAGCAATCAGATAGGTGCCCGTTTCAATTCTGTCCGGCATCACCGAATAACTGCAACCATGCAGCTCTGATACACCATTGATTGTGATTGTATCGGTGCCCTGACCCTTTATGTCCGCACCCATCTTGACCAGGCAGTTGGCAAGGTCTACTACCTCAGGTTCGCGCGCCGCATTTTCAATTATGGTCTGACCCTCGGCAAGCGTGGCCGCCATCATCACATTCTCGGTGCCGGTTACGGTGACCAGCTCCATCACGATATGCGCACCCTGCAGTTTGCCTTTTACATTGGCCTTGACATAACCGTCCTCCACAACAATCGTCGCACCCATCGCTTGCAGGGCACTGATATGTAGGTTTACCGGTCTGCTGCCGATTGCACAACCACCAGGCAGAGCAACTTCCGCGTGTCCATAACGGGTCAACAATGGGCCTAAAACGAGAATTGAAGCGCGCATGGTTTTGACCAGCTCATAGGGCGCATTAAAATTCTTGATGGTGCTGCTGTTGACTTCAACATTCAGTTTTTCATCAACAACCGGTTCCACGCCCATGCAACCAAGCAATTCCAACATGGTGGTAATGTCATAGAGATGGGGCAAATTGCAAATCTGTACCGTTTCCTGAGTAAGAAGTGTCGCAGCAAGAATCGGGAGTGCAGAGTTCTTGGCACCGGCAATGCGAATCTCGCCATTGAGGCGAACGCCGCCATTTATGATCAGTTTATCCATGAGCTTCTCGTGTGATTACCGACTGTTCGCCGTGGCTGCGTGCTCATCGGTAGTATATAGCCGCATGGTTACTGCGTGAATGGCTCCGCTGGCAATGTGATCGTTAAGAATTGCGTAAATTTTTTGCTGCCGTTTAACTGCATTGAGGCCCGAAAATGCCTCGCCAACAGCGGTAACTACAAATTTTCCACCTTCACCGTCAACGGAAATTTCACAGCCCGGCAAGCGGGAGCTGAGCAGCCCCTGTATTTGATCTGAATCCAAAAATCCGGCCTCTCGACTACTTCCAGTTTGCCAGCACCTGGTCAATATCATTGTTGTACTGGGCCATGGCAGCAGAAAACTGTGTGTAATACTGGCGACCCAGATTTATGCCGCCAAGGCTCAAATTCTTCAATTTCCACTCACCCGCTTCATTAAGAAACATCTGGTATTGAACTCTTATACTGCTGTCAGAACCCCGCAGCTCCATGCCAACTACCTGGTCTGCCGAGGGATCTGCAGGAGGATTTGCTGGCGGGAGAAATACCAGTTCCTCGCCATTATATGAGGCAAGTGTAGCGCCATAGAAACGCGTTAAGGTATTCCTGAGGATCTCTGCAAATTGCTGCTTCTGTTCGGGCGTTGCGGTATCACCCAATCCAGACATCACCACAACAGCTACCTCCTCAAAATCAACAAAACTGTTCAATACAATTTCGATCGCCGCAAAATACCTGTCGCGGTCGCTGACTATAAATGATTTGGAATCCTGCACCGTTTGCAGCAGTGTTTGAACGCCTTTTTCAGCCGTTTCCAATGCGCTCATTGCCGGCTGCTGGGCTACTGCTGTCACAGCCACAAAGAGTGTGCTTACGAAAATCAAATTCTTTAATAGTTTCATTTGCTTATCTCCATTGTGACAAGCCGGGAAACGGACCTGTTGTCAGCGCTAATCAGACCGCAGTGCGCCTGTATACAGGCTTAATAAATTTCGCGAGCGGCGCGCAAGTTTACATGAATTGGGCAGACCAATAAATTATTACTTGCAAACTCTATTGATCCCCCTTCTAATTGAGCGCTTTATTTGAATCTATCAGTTTCAACTATGGCGTTAGATATAGTCATCATAATCCTGGGTTTTGTAGGTCTGATCTGGGGTGCTGACAAGTTCGTATTTGGCGCCTCGGCACTGGCACGAAATCTGGGGATTTCCCCGATGATTATCGGACTGACCATTGTCGCTTTCGGCACCTCTGCTCCCGAAATTTTTTCTTCCGCCGCCTCGGTCATTGAAGATGAACCGGCATTGGCCATTGGTAATGCGGTCGGATCAAACATATTCAACATTGGCATTGTGCTGGGTATCGCAGCGATAATCAGTCCGCTTAAACCGCCCGACACGCTGTTCCGAAAAGAAATACCAGCATTGTTATTTGTCACTCTGGTGACCGGTGTCCTGTTTGCCAATTACCACATAGGACCCCTCGATGCGCTGGTCCTCCTGCTTATTACCTTGTATTTCAGTATCACATTGTTTAAGCGGCGACTGGAGTCGTCAAAAAACGAAGAATTTACTGAAGATCTCAAGGAAATAGAAGAGAACATCGCCGGCATGGGTAAACTGCGTGCCTCTGCTTATCTGTTTCTTGGCCTTGTTCTGCTTATCCTGAGCGCCGAGGCACTGGTTCAGGCGGCCACCTCGGTGGCAACGTCTCTGGGCGTGACATCCACCATTATGGGACTTACGGTCATCGCGCTGGGTACAAGTTTACCTGAGTTGGCCGCAACGATTACTTCCGGTTTGAAGGGCCATCACGAACTGGCCATTGGCAATATATTCGGCTCCAACATTATTAACATTCTCGCAGTATTGCCGTTTCCCGGTCTGTTTGCGCCCTATACGATTGAACCGGAACTATTAACCCGTGATTACGCTACAATGCTGGTCATGACTCTGGTCCTGGCATTGTTCTGTTTTCGTGCCATCAAACAACAGAAGATGATTGGTCGAACTTATGGAGTCATATTCATTCTGATGTATTGTGGCTGGTTCGGCCTGATGCTGGTACAAATTTAACGGCAGCTGACTTTATGGCAACAAATTCCCGATTTTTGGCGAGCGCGCGGCGAACGATTGAAATAGAACAAAAAGCTGTGGCCAGCCTGCTTGACCGACTTGATGAAAATTTTGAACTTGCATGCAGGTTAATGCTTGATTGCAGTGGCCGCGTGGTAGTGACCGGAATGGGGAAGTCCGGACATATCGCACGTAAAATTGCAGCGACACTGGCCAGCACCGGAACCCCGGCAATGTATGTACATCCCGGCGAAGCCGGCCATGGCGACCTTGGCATGATTACCGATCGTGATCTGGTTATTGCGTTGTCAAACTCCGGGACCACCAGCGAGTTACTGACCCTGCTGCCAGTCCTTAAACGCAAAGGCATACCACTCATTACCGTTACCGGCGACGACAACTCAATTCTGGCCAGGGAATCAACCGTTGTACTTAATGCCAGAGTCGATGAAGAAGCTTGCCCCCTTGGACTCGCTCCTACTTCCAGCACTACCGTAGCACTGGTGTTGGGCGATGCATTGGCAATGGCCTTGCTGGAATCCAGGGGCTTTACGTCCGAGGATTTCGCAGTCTCTCATCCGGGCGGCAACCTGGGGCGCAGGTTGTTGTTGAAAGTCCGGGACATTATGCATGCGGGCAACGATATCCCTAGAGTACCGGTAGGTACGGTGCTGAGCAAAGCGCTGCTGGAAATCACCAGCAAGGGTTTTGGCATGACGACAGTAACTGATTCCAAAGGTGAAATCTGTGGTGTGTTCACGGACGGAGACCTGCGCCGGACACTCGATGCCGGCAAGGATATTCACCAGACGCTCATATCGGATGTTATGTCAAAGAATTACAAATCCATTGGCAAAGAGGCTCTGGCTGTGGAAGCAGCAAAAATCATGCAGGACTGCAAAATCTATGCGCTGGTGGTCAAGGATGATGCCGGCAGCCTGGTCGGAATACTCAGGATGCATGATCTGCTGCAGGCCAATGTGGTTTGAAACGGATGCTACCAATGTTGAGCGTCAGGCTTTGAAATTCAATATCAGTCAGGACCAGGTTGGCAAAGCCGCCGGCAGTATCAGCATGCTGCTGCTGGATGTAGATGGCGTATTGACTGATGGCAGACTCTATTATTCGGAATCCGGCGAAGAGTTGAAAGTTTTCAATACGCTGGACGGGCATGGCCTTAAATTATTGCGCGCTGCGGGTGTCAGAACCGGGATCATTTCGGGTCGTAACTCCCCGGCGTTACTACGACGCGCCGATGAGCTCGGCATGGACATAGTAGTCCTCGGCAGGGAAGATAAACTGAATGCGTTAAATGAAATTCTGGCCAGCGAGGGATGCGCCGCCTCGCAAGTGGCGTACGCCGGCGACGACCTGCCTGATCTGCCGATCATACATCGTGTCGGGCTGGGCATAAGTGTAGCCAATGCGCATCATGAAATACGCCGTGCGGCAATGGCGGTGACCGATGCCAAAGGTGGTCATGGCGCGGTCAGGGAAATATGTGACTTCCTGCTTCAGGCACGCGGCGCCTATGAGGAAATGCTTTCCCGCTTTCAATAATTGTGGGATAACTCCACTCATACGGACAAACACCTTCCCTGGAGTACTTCTTGCAACGCCTGTCCTTTGTAGTAATCCCTGCCATCGTCGCCATCGGTTTGTTTTTCAGTCTCAATCTGTTGGAGGATGTAAGCAGCTCAAGGGATTCGATTGCACCGTCCGCGTCAGTTCGACAGGTGGAAGCGTATGGGGAAGGCATCAATACCGTGTTGTTCGATGCGCTGGGACGTATAGACTACACCTTACAGAGTTCCCGTCAGGTTTTTTACCAGGATCAGGAGACCGAATTGGAGTCACCCTACATCCGCTTGTTCAGTGAGGGTGAAGCGCGCTGGAATATAGTAGCCAAATCAGGCAGAATTTCTGCAGCCGGCGACGGCAGCAATGAGATAAGCAATATAGATTTGCTGGGCGGGGTGGAAGTCTACATGCTGGATGATTTCGGCAATCGCACAATGTTGGCGACCGAGTATTTAAACGTGAACCCACAGCTCGAGACACTGGAAACCGAGGCCCCCGTTCAAATGTCCAGCGAAGGGCTTGAGCAGTCGGCAATCGGTATGCAAGCCAACCTCAAAGATGAGACTATTTTGTTTAAACGCGATGTAAGGGGAGTTTATGTTGTACCCAGGGAATAAACGCCTGCGCTCGGGATTCAGTGTATTTCTTGCTGCATTCTTCCTTATTTCACAACCACTCTATGGCCTGGAATCGGACAAAGTGCAGGATGTCATTTATAACTCAAGCGGTAACTCGACCAGCCGCGTGGAAGGAAATCTCCGGATCATCACCATTGAAGGCGATGTGAGTGTAACGCAAGGCAGTCTGCAGATCACCGGCGACAAAGCTGTCTTTGAAAGAAGTCTGGATTCGAATTCAATCAACCGGATTACGATTACCGGTAGTCCGGCAACCTATCAGCAACAGCTGGAATCAGACGGTGCGCTGGTACAGGGCAAGAGTGAAACCATTCTGTATTACGAAGAAGGGGAACCGGTAGTCGAGCTTGTTGGTGCAGCGAACTTGCAGCAACATAACGATGTACTCAATTGTGCATCGGTAAAATACTTTACCGACAGTGGCACCACTCACTACACTGGCCCCTGTAGTGGCGTGCTAAGCCCGCAGTAACCATGGATAAACTGCAAGCCACCCACCTGGGCAAGAGTTTCAAGGGACGACAGGTTGTCAGGGATGTCTCCATGCGCGTCGACAAAGGTGAGATCGTCGGACTGCTGGGTCCCAACGGTGCCGGCAAAACTACCTGCTTTTATATGATAGTTGGCCTGATCCCTGCGGACGCCGGCACGGTCACCATCAACACCCTGGAGCTTACCAATGCCCCGATGCATGTTCGGGCACGGGCAGGACTCGCCTATCTGCCGCAGGACTCCTCCATCTTCCGGACGCTCACGGTTGAGGACAATATTCTTGCCATTCTTGAGACGCGGAAGGACCTGGACAAGGCCGCACGAAATCGACTGCTTGAGGCCTTGTTGCAAGAATTCCACATTACCCATATTCGCCTTAACCGTGGAATGAGCCTCTCCGGTGGCGAACGGCGGCGAACCGAAATAGCCCGCACCCTGGCAACAGATCCCAAATTCATCCTGCTCGATGAACCTTTCGCCGGCGTCGATCCGATTTCCGTCAGCGATATCAAACAGATCATCATGCATCTGAAATCTCGTGGCATTGGGATCCTGCTTACAGATCATAACGTGCGCGAAACACTTGATATTTGTGAACGCGCCTACGTAGTCAACGAAGGCCAGATCATTGCTGAAGGAAATCGCGATACCATTCTCAATAATCCCACGGTGCGTGAAGTCTATCTCGGCGACCAGTTCCATTATTAATGCCCGGTTTACCCAGCCATTTCATCAACTTGACAGCACTATGCACCGCAGGCACGAATCTTGCTATACTTGCGCCCACGCTCGTCCATTCGGGCCGCATTGGTAGCAGATTTCCAACGTCGCAATGAAAGTGAAGCATCTATCATGAAACTGTCGCTTCAGCTCAAGCTGGGTCAGCAATTGACCATGACTCCGCAGCTGCAGCAGGCCATCAGACTCCTCCAGTTGTCCACCCTCGACCTGCAGCAGGAAATTCATCAGGCACTGGAATCCAATCCAATGCTGGAAATGATAGAAGACGGGGACGAAGATTCCGATACCGGCTTTGAGGATTCTGCCGCGCCGCAAACTTCAACTGCGATTCTCGAATCAGCGCCACGCAACGAGGAATCCGAATTCAAGAATTCCGACCTGAATGACAGTGATTCCCAGTGGGCAGACTCGATTCCGAATGAGCTGACCGTCGACAGCAACTGGGAGGATGTTTACCCGAGCACCTACTCCAGCAATCCCTCCTACGATGGCGACACTTCGGATTTCGAATCACGAAACTCGGTATCTGAGTCGCTGCAGGATCACTTGTTGTGGCAACTGAACCTGACACCCATGACGGAGCAGGACAAGGACATCGCCTATGCCTTGATAGATGCGATTGATTCAAACGGCATGCTAACTACAGACATTGAATCAATCCACGCCGGGCTATTGTCATCTTTGGAAGTCGAGTTGGATGAAATACTGGCCGTTCTGCATCGGATCCAGCAGTTTGACCCGGTCGGCGTGGGTTATCGAAGCCTGGCGGAGTGCCTGCTGGTGCAACTTAATCAGTTTGGCAATCCACCGCCGGAAGATTCGGTAAAACATGCGCGTCAAATAGTAAGTGAACATCTTGAACTGCTCGGTACGCGGGATTATGCGCAGATAATGCGACGAACCCGGCTCAAGGAATCTCAATTGCGCGATGCGATAGAAGTGATTGAAGGGCTGAATCCAAGACCAGGGTCAGATATATCGCCCTCCTCCACTCCCTATATTGTCCCGGACGTTATTGTGAGCAAGCAGGCTGATAGCGGACAGTGGCGTGTTGAATTGAATCCGGACATCGCACCAAAAATTCGCATCAATGCCAATTACGCTGCATTGGTAAAACGCGCCGACTCCAGTTCGGACAACAACTATTTGAAAGACAATCTGCAGGAAGCGCGCTGGTTTATCAAGAGCCTGCAGAGTCGCAATGAAACGCTGATGAAAGTCGCCAGCAAAATTGTGGAACATCAAAGAGCATTTCTCGAATATGGCGAAGAAGCCATGAAGCCTCTGGTATTACACGATATTGCTGAGGCAGTGAGCATGCACGAATCAACGATTTCCAGGGTTACGACCCAGAAATACATGCATACACCCCGCGGAATATTCGAGCTGAAATTTTTCTTTTCCAGTCACGTATCAACCCAGGGCGGAGGCGAATGCTCATCAACTGCCATCAGGGCATTGATCAAAAAACTGGTGGCTGCTGAAAGCGCCCGCAAGCCGTTAAGTGACAGCAAAATAACCAAAATGCTGGAAGAACAGGGTATTAATGTTGCCCGCCGTACAATTGCAAAGTATCGGGAATCCTTGTCGATACCACCGTCAAATGAACGCAAACGCCTGGTGGAATAATCCCCACCGGCAAGCCGATATCAAACCAACCAGAAAGAATGAGACTTTACGCGATGCATTTGGAAGAAATACTTACACCCGAACGATGTTTTTGTGACCTTCATGCAACCAGCAAGAAGCGCGTACTTAAAACTATCAGCGAACTGATTGAAAAGGATGTCATGGATCTGTCCGCCAACGACATTTTTGATGCGCTGATGGCAAGAGAACAGCTCGGCAGCACCGGTGTCGGCAACGGCATTGCCATACCGCACTGCCGTGTAGCCCAGTGCAACAAGATAATCGGTGCACTGGTAACACTGAGCGATCCAATTGATTTTGATGCAATAGACTCAAAGCCGGTGGATATACTCTTTGTCCTTATTGTGCCGGATAAGAAAACCGACGAGCACGTAAAAACTCTGGGGCGACTTGCGGAATTGTTCAACGACGAAGATTTTTGTTATATCCTGCGTCATACCCACAACAGTGAAGACCTGTACAATGTGACCGTCACCCACTGACACGATAATTACCCTGGCTTTCTTCTGCCGGTATGGATGGGTAACCGGTACACCAAATTCAGAGAAACTCGGCAGTGAAACTGTTAATCATCAGCGGCAGGTCAGGGTCCGGCAAGAGCACAGTGCTCCATATTCTGGAAGACCGTGGCTACTACTGCATCGATAATCTGCCCGCAAGCCTGCTGCCGTCCCTGCTGGAACGGGTAACAGCGGACAATTCAATAGTGCCATTCATCGCGGTCAGTATCGATGCCAGAAACCTTCATGCTGATCTGCAGCGTTTTCCGGAATTTGTTGAACAGCTTGAGGGCAAAGGCCTGC
>JBBDXV010000271.1:0-4458 GCA_040902165.1 Pseudohongiellaceae bacterium | reverse complement strand
GCTGATCTGCAGCGTTTTCCGGAATTTGTTGAACAGCTTGAGGGCAAAGGCCTGCAAACTGAAATTATTTTCCTCGACGCCAACAGCCAGACACTTTTGCGAAGATTCAGTGAAAGTCGCCGTAAGCATCCGTTGTCCAGCAGCCGGGTCGGATTGCGCGAGGCAATCGACAGGGAAGCCACTCTGCTTGAGCCTATTTCGGTATTGGCAAGCCTCAATATTGACACCAGCAACATGTCCTTGCATGAACTGCGGGATATCATCAAGAACCGGGTGATAGAGATCAGCACTACCACTATGGCATTGCAATTTCAGTCATTTGGATACAAGAACGGAGTTCCGGTGGATGCGGATATTGTTTACGATGTTCGTTGCCTGCCAAACCCCTATTGGGAGACATCGTTACGCAGTCTGACCGGCCTTGACGAAAAGGTGCGTGACTACCTTGACCGGCAGGATGAAGTACAACAGATGTTTGAAGATATCAGAAAATTCCTGGAAAAATGGTTGCCCAGGTTTGAAGCAAACAACCGCAGTTATATTACCATCGCACTGGGCTGTACCGGTGGACAACATCGCTCGGTATATCTGTGTGAAAAATTAAGCGAATATTTCACCGGCTTGGGCAGCAATGTCCAGGTTCGTCATCGCGAACTGCCACGCTGACCAGGAAGTTATATGGTTCAAACCGACGTTAAAATAATCAATAGAGCCGGCCTTCACGCCAGGGCAGCTGCCAAACTGGTCGGCGTAACTGCGGGTTTCAGCAGCAAGATCCAGATCGGGCGTGACAAGATGGTGGATGCGAAAAGCATTCTGTCCCTGATGATGCTGGCCGCTGTAAAGGGCACTACTCTGAATGTGGTGGCAGAGGGTGACGATGAGGAACAGGCAATCAAAGCCATCGTCGCATTGATCAACAACAGGTTTGATGAAGGCGAATAAAGAGCACCTCTCCTGTCCATTTTAACAATCGCTGTAAATTGACCGAAAGTAATTACCCCATGTCCCAGGCATCAGAGACCAACCTGCAAAAAGACCATGTCCAGGTACTAAACCAGGCGCTGGACAGCGGCTCGCTGTATCAGGTGAAACAGATGCTTAACACCTTGCCAGCGGCGGGAATTGCACACTTGCTGGAATCCACACCGCCCAAAGTGCGCAATGTGCTTTGGCAACTGGTTGAGAAGGACATCGAAGGCGAAATACTTCAATACCTGAATGAAGACATTCAATCTGACATCCTGAAGGATTTGAATGCAGAACAGGTTGCAGCATTGACAGAAGGACTGGAAGCCGACGACCTGGTAGACATCCTGCAACAACTACCCTATCAAATTACTGCCGAAGTGCTCCAGGCGATGGATGATCAGGACCGCTTGCGCCTGGAAACCATACTTTCCTACCCGGAGGACACGGCCGGCGGCCTGATGAATACTGATACTATCACCGTTCGGCCTCGCCATACACTTGATGTGGTATTACGCTACCTGCGCCGTCACGATTCAATCCCGGAAATGACGGACAACATCCTGGTCGTTAATCGTGATGATCATTTCGTCGGTATTTTGCCGTTACGCAAACTGCTTGTCTCCGACCCCGGTGTGACCGTTAGGGAAATCATGGTGACCGATGTGGAGGCGATCCCTGTGGAAATGGGGGCACCACAGGTAGCGCAACTGTTTGAACAGCACGACTGGGTTTCAGCGCCGGTAGTCGACAAGGAAGGCAAGCTGCTTGGACGTATAACCATTGACGATATTGTTGACGTAATTCGCTACACCGCTGAACACGACCTCATGAGTATGGCAGGTCTCGACGAAGAAGATGATACTTTTGCGCCGGTAATCAAAACAGCCAAACGCCGCGCGATCTGGCTTGGCGTCAATCTCATGACGGCGATCATTGCATCGATCGTCATTTACCTGTTTCAAGATACGATTGAGGCCGTTGTTTATCTCGCGGTCCTGATGCCTATCGTTGCCAATATGGGCGGAGTAGCCGGCAATCAGACGTTAACCCTGGTTATTCGCAGCATGGCATTGGGACACATTACTGCCGCAAACAGCCGTTGGTTTCTGATAAGAGAGCTGGGAGTGGCAGCCATAAACGGAACCTTGTGGGCGCTGGTAATGGCTGCCATCACTTTCTTCTGGTACGGAGATCTCTTGCTCAGCTTTATCATCGCTGCTGCGATGTTGATCAATCTGCTGACCGCCGCACTTACCGGAGCCTATCTTCCCCAATTTTTGAAACGAATCAAGATTGACCCGGCGCTTGCCGGATCAGTGGCACTGACTACCGTAACAGACTCCATAGGATTTTTTGCCTTTTTGGGTCTGGCAACATTCTTTTACCTTTAGGCAGGCGCCAGGCATGAAACAGGATCTGGAACCCGATCAGGAAACTCCCAGCAAAACCCGACGCAAGAAAGACATGCTCTCCTTGCAGCGTCTGGGTCAGGAATTGCTGACATTCAACCAGAAGAAACTGTCCCAACTGCCGCTGACACCAATTTTGAGAAATGCATTGGATGAATACAAGCGACTGCCAAACAGTCGCGAAGCGCGACGTCGACAAATGCAATTTATCGGTCGCCTCATGCGCGATGTGGATTACATACAGGTCACTGCCGCAATTGCAGAATACCAGGAAAAGTCCCATCGCCCTTCAACTTCACCCGCTCGAGCTGCAGCAATTTGTAAACAATTACTGGACGGCGGAGACGTTGCGATACAAGCACTCCTTGCAGAATCTCCACATCTGGAACGACAAACCCTTCGGCATTATTGCCGTGAATATTCACGCGCCGACGAAACGCAACGCAGCGCCATAAAGGCGCGGCTTCTGAAGTACATCGAAACGCCGGCATCAATCTGACGGTACCGGTTTTGGAAATGGACTTCGTCTATACCTGTCTAAACCGTCATGCTACCATCGTCGCGCTTCGTTTCTGCCTCTGCCGACCGGTACGGGGATGCTGATCACGGTCAAATTCGTGATTCGCATAAACTACAGGCAAGACCAAAAAATAGACAAGAATAAAGAGGTGCCTCATGTCTGATAATCGAGCCCAGGCCTACTGGAAAGATAACTTGCGCATTGTCGTAATTCTCCTGAGTGCATGGTTTTTTATATCCTTTGTCTGCGGTATTTTGCTCGTGGATTGGCTCGACAATATTCGTATCGCCGGGTTCAAACTGGGATTCTGGATTGCACAACAAGGGGCTATCTTTGTTTTTGTTGTACTCATATTCATCTATATCTATCTGATGGACCGGCTGGATGAAAAATTTGATGACGATCGTCCTGGCAGGGAGGATCAGGCATGAGCGTACAGGTCTGGACTTATCTTTTTATAATCTTGTCTTTCGGTCTTTACATCGGCATAGCCATCAGATCGCGCGCTTCTTCGACCCATGATTTTTATGTCGCCGGTGGTCACGTTTCGCCGCTGGCCAACGGCATGGCCACCGCCGCCGACTGGATGTCTGCCGCTTCGTTTATTTCCATGGCTGGATTGATTTCGTTTCTTGGCCGTGACGGCACTTTCTATCTAATGGGCTGGACCGGCGGATACGTTCTGCTTGCCCTTTTGCTTGCGCCGTATTTACGTAAATTTGGCAAATACACAGTTCCGGATTTTATCGGTGACAGGTACTACTCGCGAACTGCCCGGCTTATAGCGGTTTTCTGCGCCATCGTCATTTCCTTCGTCTATGTCTGCGGACAAATGCAGGGAGCCGGTATTGTGTTTTCCCGATTCCTCGAAGTGGATATCACAGTCGGCGTAGTCATCGGCATGACGATAGTTTTCTTCTATGCTGTCCTGGGCGGCATGAAGGGAATTACCTACACCCAGGTAGCACAGTATTGTGTGTTGATCTTTGCCTTCATGGTACCAGCGATCTTTGTCTCATTGATGATGACCGGCAATCCCGTCCCGCAACTTGGATTTGGGTCTGAGTTGACCGACGCCTATGGTGGTGGTTACTTGCTTGACAGACTTGACGGTATGAGCGAACAGCTTGGATTTCCGGTCTATACTGATGGCCAGAAAAGCACCCAGGATGTATTTTTTATCACCGCAGCACTCATGTTCGGGACTGCTGGCCTGCCGCACGTGATCATCCGCTTTTTCACTGTGCCCAGCGTTCGTGATGCCCGCCGCTCGGCTGGCTACGCGCTGGTATTCATCGCGATACTTTATACCACCGCACCTGCAGTTGCTGCATTTGCCCGTACCAATCTGATCAACACTGTGGACAATGCAGAGTACACAGCAGTACCCGAGTGGTTCAGTAAATGGGAGACCACAAACCTTATTGCCTTCACCGACAAAAACAATGACGGTCGCATTCAGTACAGTGGTAAT
The DNA here is from genome assembly GCA_040902165.1 of Pseudohongiellaceae bacterium. Classification (GTDB taxonomy): domain Bacteria; phylum Pseudomonadota; class Gammaproteobacteria; order Pseudomonadales; family Pseudohongiellaceae; genus NORP240. The sequence continues at coordinate 83 of JBBDXV010000271.1, read as the reverse complement.
TCAGATATCAATGAGTTGACCGTTAATCGGGACATCATGGTATTGGCAAATCCGGAGATAGCCGGCCTGCCGAACTGGGTTGT
>JBBDXV010000270.1:0-3468 GCA_040902165.1 Pseudohongiellaceae bacterium | reverse complement strand
GTAACCATCAAATCAACAAGGACAACAGCTTCGCTGTTGCCTTTTATTACGGGCGTTAGGCAACCGAGTTGTACAAATGAAGATTCTTCGAATATTCGCCCCACTTTTGCTCTTGGATTGCATCTACGCTGCGGAGGTGCAGAGTACAATTCCGCAAGCATATCAAGGCGCTTGGGCGGTAAACGAACAGCATTGTTTTCGAGGTGGAGTATCGAAATTGACCATTTATGAAACCAGTTTGGATTTCTACGAGAGCCGAGGACGAATTTTGGGTATTGCAACCTCTGGAGAGTCTCAGCTGGCCTTGCTATACGAGGCGTCTGGCGAAGGAGAGGTATGGCTAGAGGCTAGACAATTTGAACTCTCCGAGGATCGTCAAACCCTAACGGAAGTGACCGGGCGGAGACGAGGAGCGATTCGCCACCGATGTGAGAAAGCAGATTCTGTGGAGCCCTGAAGTTGTATGCATCAAGATTGCCCAATTCTGTTTCGCAAGCCATACAAGCCATTCCTGAGCGACCAAAGCATGTCGTCATGCCTTTTGCAAAAAGCGCAAAAGTCACGCCAACATACTTTCGCGCCAGAACATGGGCGTTAGTGGCATAGAGTTGCGCGAGTCATACTCCAGTGATACCATTCAGAGCATGAAAATTGCCATATCACTTCCAGACCCCATTTTTGAAGCAGCAGAGCACCTGGCTGAGGAGATGCGCATCCCGCGTAGCCAGCTTTATGCCGAGGCGCTGGCTAGCTACCTTAGCACCCACGGTAGCGCGGCTATCACTGCCAAACTCAATGAAGTGCATGGGACTGAGGCTGTGCCGTTAGAGCCCGCTTTTGTAAACGTCCAATCGCAAGTCCTCAACCATGAAGCGTGGTGAGATTTGGTGGGCTGCCTTTCCGGAACCGACAGGTTCGGGTCCGGGTTTGCGACGCCCGGTTCTTGTCGTTCAATCCAACCCATTCAATGAAAGCAGAATCGCTACCGTAATCGTGGTTGTGGTGACCTCAAACCTTGTACTCGCAGAAGCTCCGGGCAATGTTCGGCTCAGTAAGTCTGAATCTGGCTTACCTAAGCCCTCTGTAGTTAATGTTTCTCAGGTACTCACAGTCGATCGGTCCTTGCTCATTGAGCGTGTGCGGGTATTGTCCGGCAGCACTATTCAGAAAGTGAACGATGGACTTCGACTTACTTTGGGCGTGTAAACCACTAACAATCGGCTGCACGGCGACAATTTCTCCGCTGCTGCGCAGCTACAAAATTGCGCGTGAGCGCGGGCGTTATGCTGTAATGGGGGACTTATGGATTCACTGTTCCAAAGATGTGCCGTCATCGCAGCAGTCGTTTTATCCAGCCGTCTTTGCCTAAACATTCAGGTCTTACCAAATAGCCTGTCGTACTCCCGCTGAAAATTTGCTGGCATGTCGTTGTCGTACTGCCAATAGCTGACAAGGCTGGCGATGTTCTGCATAGAGAGTGCTTCTGTTCCAGCATTAGTTTAAGCAGTTCCAGCGTGGACAAAGTGCTGGCTCCAAAGTCCTTGGCCAGTTGTCGCATGAGTCGATCATCGGTCACCAATTTGCAGTTCAGCTCCAGAGCATAAGCAATATAGGTGGCGTCAACGCGGGAAGGGCCAGGCAGTGCAGTGGTGACATGGTCCCACAGGAAGTCGAAGTTGTCCTTGATGCTTTTCCTGTTGGCTCTGCTCAGCTGCGGGAAGAAGCGTCGCTCTGCTGCCAATTCTTGTGCTTCCACCCAGGTGAATGTTGTTTGCAGGCGGTTGGATGCGAGCTCTTTGTTGAGTTCAGGAATAACTGAAAGCAGATAGGGAACTTCACCTAAGGCTTGCCCAAGCAGAGGTCTAATGGTCCTGGCCAGCCGTAGATACGCATTGGTGTCGAGCAGAATATGTGTGGCCGGCATCAGCTTAGCTCGGCATGTATCCCCTTGGCGTCGAGCAGGGGTAGGTCCATTACCGTTTGTACATAACTGGGTCCCTGATCGGATTTACTCAGGTACTGCCGCAGTATCCCGAAGAAAGGTGTGGCCAGGGCTTCGCCGGACCTGGAAACGAAATCAGCAGCAGAAGTTTGCTCAGTGTCGAGGATAATCTTCGATACATTTGGATATTGCTGATTGAAACGGGTCAGGTCTTTGAAGAAGTCGTGGTCTTTTTTCAGCGGTACATGGCCGAAATGTTCGGCGAATTTGTTGACTTCCATAAGGATCGTGTAAGGGGAAATGATTTCCCTTTTGGCCAACTCAAACAGTCTCTTTTCAAATCCCGCGGCTGTCTTGCTGCGCTTCAAGCAGGCATAGGCGGCCTCGGCTTTATCCTTAGGGAACAGCAGGGCACCGGCAAAGGCGTCGGCAAAATCTTCAGCATCTTCGTTTCTCAAATCCGGCGACAGACAATGCCCCAATTCATGCGCCATCCAAAACTTGAAGTCGTGGAGGTTGACGTCGAGGTTCAGGTATACCCAGGTGGTCCGGGAATCCGGCAAATAAATGTGCAAGGCATTTTCGTGCCGCTTCCTGTTTCCCCATAGCACCGGAATCAGCACGGTTTGTAAGGCAGCAAAGCGGCGAATGAGATGATGAAAATCCAGTGTGGCATCTGCTGAGACCATGAGGTCTTGCCGCACTTTTGCGACAACTTGCTGGATGTAGTCGTAGCGGGTACCTGGTTCCTTCAGGACCGGGGGAACTTCGAGAGTATCAAAAGGCAGGTAGGGCACTAATTCACGTAAAAGTCGTCCCATGTCCTGGGCTTTCTCTATGTGATGATCTTTGGTTACGGTGCCGCGCATGCGACGAAAGGCAATCACGGGTGCTTCCGGCTCTTCCTTGATGACTAACTCAGTAAAGGACAGTTTGAGCAGTTTTGCCAGTTTCAGGAGTTTGTCTGGGCGAGGAAAGCTGTGATGTCGAAACCATTGTGAAACAGCTTCCTTGGAAACTTCCATCCGTTTGGCCAAAGTGGCCTGGTTAAGGCCGCAGGCATCCATGGCCTGGTTGGCTCGTTCAATATTGAGCGTTCTTCTCATGTGGCGCAGTATAGTCAGGCGTCAAGTTTAGTCAAGTTTTGCGGGGACAGACCACGTTTTCTCCCGACCACGTTATGGCCGGTCAAAAAGGACAAATTATCAAAAGCACCAGCGTCTGGGTCTACTCCACCAGGATGCTCGCTGGCGCGCCGGCTGGCTTGAGCATATGCACCAGGAATTTCGCCGGTGCTGTGCTGCTGACATTGCGGCCTACCTGATGGATGTCATCTGGTGATTCGTAGAACGTGTCACCAGGGCCGAGGCGCACAATTGGTCCACCGCGTACCTGCATCTCAATCTCACCTTCCAGCACATAGACAAAAGTATGGGCATTGTGGCGGTGTGGCATGGACGACTGACCGGGCGCCTGGATAACTTCAATGATGCGCATCTCAAAGTTTTCCAGCGTTGCAGGTAAAG
>JBBDXV010000269.1:0-3470 GCA_040902165.1 Pseudohongiellaceae bacterium | reverse complement strand
GCAGAAATTCCTGCAACTGACCTGATTTTTGTGCCTGGTCTGTGGCGCTCACCGCGCAGGACGGTCAGCCGGCTTTCAATTCTGTCATCCTGGCTTGCCGACCGGCATGCCCAGGGGAGCACCCTGTGCAGTATCGGCACAGGCAGCTATTTGCTTGCTGACGCGGGATTACTGGATCACCTTCCAGCCACTACTCACTGGTATTATTTCGATGACTTTCATAATAACTATCCGCTGGTAAAACTGCAGCGTGGTCGCTTTATTACACTGGCAGACCGCCTGTACTGTACCGGGAGTGTCAATGCAGCAAGGGATGTAATACTGCATCTTGTTGAACATCTCTTTGACGCCGCGATTGCCAGCGAAGTATCGCGTCATTTTACCCATGAACTGAAACGCTCTTATGAATCCATGTTACTTGAGGAGCAACAACAGGACACCCACCACGATGAATTGATTATTCAGGTTCAGGAATGGCTGCAGCTCAACTATCAGAATGCAGTCCAGTTACACGATGTAGCTGAACGGTTCAAACTTAGCGTTCGCTCCCTCAATCGCAGATTCCGGCAGGCGGCCAACAATGCTCCGCTACAATACTTGCAGGAAATCCGCGTTGAACATGCCAAGGAGTTGTTAAAGAAAAGTAATCTGGGAATCGCCGAGATCTGTTACCGGATTGGTTACCATGACAACAGCTATTTCACCAGTTTGTTCAAAAAGATGAATGGAGTAACACCTTCACAGTACCGCAGTCTGGTACGCAGCAAGCTGTTTACCGTCGATGAAACCCAGGCATAACACCCGGGCAGGAATGGGCATCGCGATCATACACCGGCTAATCAGGGTTTATGTTGCTTGAACACCGCCACCTGATCCGGCGAAGCTTCTTTTTGATAGGAAGACTTCCAGCGCTCATAGGGCATTCCATAAACCATTTCCCTGGCCTGCTCATAGCTGACTGTCAGACCCTTGCCCTGCGCTTCTGCGACATACCATTTAGACAGGCAATTGCGGCAAAACCCGGCCAGATTCATCAACTCTATGTTTTGTACCTGTTTATTGGCGTCCAGATGCTGGAGCAGGCGGCGAAATGTCGCCGCCTCCAGTTCAAGCCGTTGTTGGTCGGTCAGGTCCATACAAAATTCCCAAGTTTCGACTATTGTGTACCAACCCTGACTTCCAGCAAAGGCTGGGCTGATTCCAATAGTGGTTCTGTTTCAGCTACCGGGTGCGCGGTAACCCTGTGCTTCTTGTCTATTGATTTGAGTTGTCGCTCTGCGGCATTGAAGGCGTCACGGATAGCGACATAGAGATCTTCATGTGCGTGATTGTCGTGATGATCCTGATTCACTCGCACTTCTTTTTGTGAAGTGTGTATTTCAAGACCCACTGAATATACCTTGCCTTTGTGATGATTATTGTGAGGAGAATCGAGCACTACACGCCCGGTTATAATATGGTCGCAATATCGTTCGAGTTTTTTGATGCGTTTGTTGACTGCATCTAATATTGCGTCTGATTGATCTAGGTTGTGGAATAAAATCTGAATCTCATTTGTCATAAATTACTTGCTCCTTGAATCAATAATGTGACGTAAGGCTGACTGCGTTTGTTTAATCGTCTAAATCCTCCTGCTGCAACTGTGGATGGGCGAAATTACTAAGTACTGACGGGGAGATCCCTGACGAGATCGTGTTAACGGCGGGAAACTACATCGGAATTGCGACTTCATGAACCAAGGTTACCGCGTCACCGGGATTTTGTCTAAGGGTGAAAGCACCAATGCCAGGGTTCATAATCGATGCCCAGGTCATTTCCACGAGGATAGCTGAGGGCGAACTTGAATTCGCAGGCTCGACGCGTAAGCCATTCAAAGGCCTTGGTATTTTCAAATTCCTCGACCAGTGCACCGCAACCTGGTGTACCAATATCAATTGCTCTTCCGGTATGGTGCTCACTGAACCCGGGGGCTGCATTGACTTTGAGAATGACATCGATCGACTGGCCTGCCGCCAGTTTCCGGGTAATCAAATGCTGCTGGTAGGCAAGGGAACGAAAAGCCGAGATCAGAAACAGTTCAACCCCTTCTGTTCCGGCGGCTTGTTTCATCTTCATCCAGGCTGAGCGCGCCGCGGGTGTCAGCTGCTGGGGTCTGTCGTAGAAATCCGTTTCGGTATCGGCCAACTCGTCCGGCTCATTGCAAAGGGGCATTCGACATTCGGACAAGAAAGTCTCCGGTATCCCCAGCGCCTGATGTGCCTGACGTACGCGGTGAAGAAATTCATTTTGTTTTTGCAAACTTCGATCTCCCCAACAACCCTGGCCCACTGCGGTGCAAACGTGTTTCCAGGTACGGCCGAAAAAATAGATTCACTGCGTCAACTCAGGAAGGTCCAATCCTATGAGCCGCTTCGGGTTTATGCAAGTCGTGGCGAAGGACCGGCACTAGCGGCTAATATGCCATATTACCTGTCCGATATACCTTACAATGAAATCCATGGGTTGCCTATAGTGTGGCCACCAGATTCAACCGATAAAGGAAACACCACTATGGCAAATTTGCCATTGATTGTAGGCTTCGGCGGCATCAATCCTGCCGGTCGAAGTTCCATGCACCATGCTTACCGGCGCCTGGTGATCGACCGACTCGGCCGCGAGGATGCCGCATCAACCTATCTGTCACTTGCCTGTCTGATGGGTTTGGTCCGTTATACCGACGGTCGCTGGCTGGGTGCTGACAGTAAGCCCGTTGACCCGCATGCCCTTCCTCTCGAAGTTTGCAATACCATCAATGCCGGGACCTTGATTCGACAACTGGAGAATAATCTGTTTGATCCACAGCGACTGTTGTACCAACGCAAGGTACTACTCGGTAAGCGCGCCGAAGAGCCGGTTGAATTCTTGTTGGACAAGAAAGACATGCCCGACGAGATTCCTCCCGGTTGGACCGTAGTAGGAATCGACGAAGGCAAGCACGGCAAAGTACACATTCATGTGCATGACAATTTCGAAGTATTGCTTCAGTGTTATCGAACTGCCGCAGTGAATACTGCCGGACAACTCCCCTCGGGTTTTAATCCTGAAGTACTTTACCCTGCCCGCAGTCACCCGAGGGGCTTGCAGATGACGGTTTACGGTGCTTCTGACGCGATTAACTCGCTCGGTATCGACTGGGATACGGTGATCAGCAAAGTTGCACCGGATCAGGTCAGTGTTTATGCGGGCAGCGGCATGGGTCAACTTGACTACGACGGATTCGGGGGCATGTTGAAGGCGCGCCTGTTGGGCAGAAAGGTTTCATCGAAGCAACTTCCCCTTGGATATCCGGAAATGCCGGCAGATTTTCTGAATGCCTACATTCTGGGTAATTTGGGTTCCAATGGGACCAACGTTGCCGCCTGTGCCACATTTCTCTATAACCTGAGACAGGCTGTCAGGGATATTCAATCCGGCACCCACAGGGTAGCCAT
>JBBDXV010000268.1:0-3471 GCA_040902165.1 Pseudohongiellaceae bacterium | reverse complement strand
GTGTCCTCATAACCAAAGGCGATACCGAATAGTATTTTAGTTCCATCGGTAATTTCAAATGCCTCGCGCACCAGATCAGGATAATTGCGCATGGTTCCCATCGGACAGCTGTGAATGCCGTAAGCAACCATTGCCAGCATAAACGTTTGTGCCCACATACCCACGTCGATGGCGACCGTCGTGCCAAAAGAAGGGTCCATTCCGATAAACGCGATATGCGGCGCATCAAAATACTCAAAATTTCGCAATACCGCGCGTTGTCGCCCTTCCCGGTCACCGCGTTCAATTCCCATGCAGGAATAAAGTGCCACAGCACACTCCACCTGACGCCGGCGATACTGATTTTCAAAGTCACCCCGATAGGAATAGTCGGCGTTGGCAGGTACACCTTGTCGAACATTTTCCTGCATCTTTCTGCTGAGGCTGTCTTTCAGCGCGCCGGACGCTACATAGACCTTCCAGGGCTGCACATTGCAGTTGGACGGCGCCTGTTGTGCGATCTCGAATAGCCGGGCCAATGTTTGCTGCGGTACCTGCCTGTCCTGAAAGCCACGCACGGACCGGCGCATAAATATCGCATTGACCAGACTCACGCCGGGATCATCCGGTTTTGGATTTCGATCGAGCAATTCGTTTACTGCTTCCATAATTCCTCAAATTTTCAGTTTAGCCTTGATTTTCTCAGGATAGAATTCTGCCCTGCTACTTCGCTAATCAAAGATCCTTCCGGGATTCAGAATTCTTTTTGGATCGAGACTGTTCTTCAATAATTGCATCAATGCTATTTCCGCCGGATTGCGGCTGTGTCCAAGAAAGGGTTTTTTCATTACACCGATTCCATGTTCTGCGGATACGGAACCCTCGAGCTCCTTGACCAGCCCGTAAATGGTCTCATCAATTGGCAAATGCTGTTGCCGCGTGTCCTTGCCGACATTGATGACGATATGCAGATTGCCGTCGCCGATATGGCCAAACAAACCGATAATCGCCTGCGGCCATCTGGCCGTCAGTCGACGGACTACTTCAGCGCCGAAATAACCCATGTTTCCGACAGTGAGACTGACATCATAAGTGTGCATATAACCCACGCCACTAGAAACTTCCGCTGCGGCATCACGAATGCGCCACAAACCCTGTATCTGTTTTTCCGACTCCGCCACCACCACGTCGTCGATAAAGCCGCTGGTCATGGCGGCATCAAGCGTATCTATAAATTGTTCCTTGTCTCGTCCGCTGCTTGATCCCATGGCCTCAATCAACACATAAAATGCATGATCGACAGGCAACGGTAGCTTGATATCGCGGATATGCTGGTGAATAAGACTGTAAGAATTTTGCCAGAGCACTTCGAAGGCGGTCAGGTTTCCTGCCAGCGTCTTCTGGGCATGCAGCAACAGACTGGTTACTGCATCAAAGTCCTTCAGTGCACACAGGGCCAGAGACTGGGTAGTAGGTTGGGGCAATAAGCGCAATACCGCCCGAGTAATAATCCCGAGGGTCCCTTCACTGCCGATAAACAGCTGCTTGAGATCGTAACCGGTATTGTTTTTGCGCAATTTATTGAGGCTGCTGATGACTGTGCCGTCAGCCAGAACCGCTTCCACGCCCAGAACCAGTTCCCGGGTCATGCCATAACGGATAACCCGGTTTCCACCCGCGTTGGTAGACAGGTTGCCACCGATTGTGCAGCTGCCCCGGGCACCGAGATCCAACGGAAACAGCAACCCCTGTGCTGCAGCCTGCTGCTGAATTGCCTGCAAAGTAACGCCTGCCTCGACAGTCATCGTGCCGGTATAGGCGTCTATTTCTGCTATCTGATTCATGCGCTCAAGGGAAACCGCTATTTCCTGCTGGTAAGGTGCTGCCGCCGAAACCAGGCCGGTCATTCCGCCCTGGGGTGAAACCGGCTGGCCGACCTCATGACAGGCCTTGAGGATACGAGACACTTCAAGGGTCGAAACGGGACGTAGCAATAACAGCGGTCGTTCGGCTCGGGATCCCATCAAATCCTCGAAATGACGCGGTTCTATCTCTTCGCCTGCGCGAAAACCGCGCGGGCCGACTATGTCCTTCAGTTCGTCTATTAATGTGTTGGAAATCATGGCCGGCAGTGTCGTCAGAGCCCCTGTTAAGGGCCGCAATGCTATCAGTACCTGCGCCTGTTTTCGACAATCCCCTGTCAACGTCCTGACAATCAGGAAAAAGTCAGGTTGGTGGCAGCATACCGGTCCTTGTTGCTACACTTTCGATCAATTTACCGTTCCTGACAGTCTGTCGGGCGGAAACGATGGAGTTAAATGATGAAACAGGTTTTTCGCGCGTTGATCTTGTCATTGTCCGGATTTGCATTGGGCTGTACCTGGGTACAGCTGACAACCGAGGGTGAAAGCGTCCGGCTGGCGACTGCGGCGGAGGTAGTCAATTGCAGCCGGATCGGCAGCACCACCTCTACCACGCGCAGCCGGGTCTGGGTCGCGGACCGGGGCAGTGAAAAGGTCCAGGATGAGTTGATTACCCTGGCCCGCAACGAAGCCGGAACCCTCGGCGGCAATACCATCGTGGCAGACGGGACGATAGAGGAAGGCCGGCAGCGTTTTATCGTTTACCGCTGTCCCTGATCCGTCAGATCGCTGTTTTAACACCCAGAATATGTAAGGTTATAGCCACTCCGGACACCACGGTGCAGGGTGTCCCGGCTGCGGATTCCGGTTCCTACCAGCTTTACTATGGTTACTTGTTAACCAATCCCGCACCGGCCCGGCCACCGTAGCGCCCGCCCGCTTAGGCAAATAAGCCCTGATTTTCTGAAAAAACCGAAACATCAGTTATTAATAATTCAAACCATCCCGATTCAACCGGGCAGAGGCATCATTGCAGTTTTATTGCAGATTTTGCTTCCAACCCCCCTTGGGAACGTCGTAACATCCGCGACAGCAAACTTCAAAAGAAGTTTCAAAAATCAACCAATTAAAGCCTCAAGTTGTCATGCAGTGGAGTACTTTTGACGCCTTGGGGCTTCCATGTAAGGGAGAACTATCGCGGAGGTATTCAGCGCCGCCGATTCTAACCAGGTCCTGGTCATCTGCCAGCCGCGTACTGCGTGGACTGGCGGTAGCCTGGGTAAACCTGTCAACTTACTTCATAAATTCAAAAATCAATAAAGAGGGAACGATATGTTTCGAAAAAAATCCATCTATATAGCCATACACGCGGCCACAGTGGGGATTGCCACACTGGCTCCGATGTCTGCTCTGTCCCAGGACGATCAGATCGAAGAGGTGATCGTGACCGGCTCTCGCATTCTGAGGGCCAATCTGGCGTCATCCAGTCCGATCACCCAATTGGATGCGGAGCAGCTTTTGTACAGCGGCGCCACCCGGGTCGAGGACGTTCTCGGGTCTATGCCCCAGGCGTATCTGGACCAGTCTTCGGGCCAGTCCATTGAATCCACCGGCACGGCGACCCTGCAGT
>JBBDXV010000267.1:0-3530 GCA_040902165.1 Pseudohongiellaceae bacterium | reverse complement strand
CACTGTTCTGGATGGCGCGAAAGGTCTTGATGGAAGCCAGCAGCCTTTGATCAATCGCCTCCGGATCTTCAGAAGCCTCAATACGTCCACGGAAAATAAATGCCCGCGGCCCCAGGTAAACCACGGCAATTCGTTCGGTAACACCGGTCTGGCTGTCTTCCACTGTTCCGGTATGTCCGATCAGACGATACTGGGTTAGTGCTTCGGATTTCTGCAAATTGGTGATACCGAGTTTGTCACGAATGAATACGCGTGGTTCGATATTGTCCTGCAGTCGTTGTGCCTCCACGGTAATAGCGCCTTCGCCTTCTTTGCCGGCTGTTACCGTCGTGGTGGTTTCACTGTAGTTCCATTCATCGGGGAATACCAGGGTATAACCGAGCAAGGGCTGATAGTAGCGATTGCGCAGGTCAGTCGTGCGGGAAGAAAGACTCTGACCGACGATCAATCCGTCAAGATGCTGCCGGAAAACATTATCGTCCACCTCGAGTATCTGATCTGTGGCCAGGGTTCCAACTGTTGCAACTGCCTGCTGCAGGCGCGTGTCATTTCTTGGATGTGTAGCGAAAAGACCGTGATATCCGCCGCTGTTACCGGTCGCGAGGCGATTGAAGTCTTCCTGATTCTTTAAAATGGTAATGACATCAATCACCGCCTTGGGATCATAACCGGCGTTATACAAATACTCAGCCCCAAGCGTGTCTGCTTCCAGCTCATGTTCGCGACCAAATCCGCTGAGTCCGGATTGTGCCCAGATGGAGGTGACCTGACTGATCTGCGAACCGATAAAACCGCTACCGGTCGCTACTGCCGTAACGAATCCGCCTACAGTAGATGCGACATTGGCCAATCCGGTGCGAGCTTGCTGCTGTACCGCATGACGTGCGGTGATATGACCAATCTCGTGTCCAAGCACCGCCGCCAGTTGGGCTTCGGAATTCATAAAGGTCAGCAAACCGCGGTTGACATAGACATAGCCGCCCGGCAGCGCAAAAGCATTGATCTCGGGGCTGTCGATAATAAAAAACTGGTACTCCAGATCCGGACGATGACTATGGCTGGCGACTCTGTTACCGACTTCCGTCACATAGGCAAGCAGATTCGGCTCAGTATAAAAAGGCATGCTGTCTGCGACTTTCTGATGCTCTTCCGTACCGATTTCCTTTTCCCGATTTTCTGTCATCAACACCAGATTACCCTGGCCAGTCGCCGGGTTAATCGCACAGGAACTCAGGGTCCCGGCCATGGTCATCGCCATAACGATCAATACGAGGAATCGAAATGAAAACTGATGGGTTTGCATAAAGTTTGTCACCGTCTTTTCTGGTGTTGACCGTTGCCGCGAGACCGGAGCTATACCGGTGCTGCGGTCTGGCCTCTCAAGTGCCTTTTACGAATATCTTGAGCTGATCAGCGAGGCTGCTGCAGGCGTTGGCCTCGACTCTGGCAATGAGCGGAATCGGAATCACTATTGCCGGAAGATAGGATTGACCGGTGGCGTCAGCACTGATGGTGCCAACCGAAGTAAGTGCCGCGACATCCCAGATACGGGCATCAAAATTGGAGTCGTCCTCCCAGGAGCCGAAGCCGAAACATCCACCACCGCCGGGACCAATGGCGCATGAGATTGAGCCAGTTCGGCCGCTGGTTTCAGTAAACCCGTCAACCCAGACAATATAACGAATCCCGAATTCATCGATCTTATCCGCCACCATCTGTTCAGACATGAGGCGCTCCAGGTCCTGGGTGCGTAACGGTGCGGTGCGGGGTTCAAACCACGGAAACAATGCATCGATAAATTCCTTCTCCGGAACGACACTGATGCCATCTGCACCACGGGTCACCCGCTCGCCTACGCAATCGACGAATTCGGCGCGAGTTTCATAGTCACTCGCCTGCCGACGGCCCAGAATTACAATGGATTCATCGGAGTTGATTCCGGTTTCGCCCTGGCGGAACTCGTCCACCGTCGTGCTGGTACACCCGGCAAGCCCGAAGGCCAGCATCAACCCGAGACCAAATAGTCTGGAGATCCTGCTCTGTACTTTTAGGGTCTTCTCGGTTTTCACGGTGCCGGGCTGCATATTCCACCTCACCAAATGTCACATCGAAAAAGCGCTTACCTGCGTGCCAGCCAGTCCCGCACTTCCGGTACATTGGCAAAACTCAGTGTAAAACTGGACGCCAGGTCCCGCAAGGCAATCACTGTTGCTTCATTTATGGCATCTTCATTGGAGCGAAAGGTTTCCTGTGGAGTCTTTCCATAGGAGGTGACTACCCAGTCAGCGATATAGTCGCCTTCCGGGGTCAGCAGGCGCATATTGTATTTGATCCAGACCTCATAAACGTCCAGCTTGGTCTTGTAAGGCAGCGCCAGCTGGTATTCCTCGATAGCCGGTTGAAACACGGCATCCACCCCGGCGCTCAGTGCTTCCGCTTCCGAATTAACCAACAATACCTGCTCAAACATGGAAGGCAAAATGGCATTGAAAAGGTCGATATGGGAATCGCCGCTGCGAATATCGAATTCCTCGTTTCCGGTCTCGGAATATTCGATGTAGCTGAATTCGCGCAGCGCATCGTCATAGAGCACCGCCAGTTTGATCGGTAATTTCGGTACATTGGGGGAAGGATAGGTTCCCTGAATGGTGACACTGCTCACCCCGCAGGCACTGAGGACTACTGCCAGGGACAGGCTTACCAGGTTTTTGCTGACAAATTTTCCAGGCACTGCGCTTACTCCGGTTAGCGAAAACTTTTCAAGCCGACAAAGGTGCCGCCGTTTCGTTCGGTCATTTCCCGCATCAAATTGGAAAAGCGGTAGGCACTTTGTTGATACCGGCGTTCATACTGAAATATTACCGGGAAGCCGATGCCATGAATGCGAACCAGACGGTTGCCATCGGCGTCCTCCACATTGATCCGGTCAATAGTACGCAATACTTCCGTTATTGAGCCACCGGGCTGAAAATCATCGCCGAGAACGTAGATACTAATCTTTTTATCCGGTGCGTAAAATGTATTTATCGCCCGCGTCACCCCTTCTACCGGACTGCTGTTACTGTAGGGATTCCAGCTCCTGAGGGTGCTTATGATCAATTGGCGGCGACCCGGCGTATCCGGAATCCACTGGCCGCTGTAACTGCCAAACATGTAATCCCCCATGTCATTCATGACCTGTATACCCTTCACTTCAGGATAAACCTGCAGTGTGTCGTCTATAACCTGCAGCATCCGGCTCCAGGCGTTTTCATACATACTGCCTGAGGTATCGATCACGAATATGATGTATTCACTGTCTACCGGGATTCCACCGATGACATTGTTATCGCGGACAAAACTGCTGCCGAGAAGTCGCTGCATCTCTTCGGTAAGGGTTTGCCTCGCAATCGCCAGCCGTCCAACCTCTTCTGTGGTTTCGTCTGACATCTGGTTTGAGGTTTGAAACCGGGCCTGCACTTGCGACAGCTCCCGCTGCAGCCTGGCCACCCGGTCGCGAAACACCGACAACTGTTCATGCCTGGCGTTCA
>JBBDXV010000266.1:0-24181 GCA_040902165.1 Pseudohongiellaceae bacterium | reverse complement strand
GACTGCTGTACCTACTGACTGACGAGGAAGATGGCGCATTGCTGCGATTGGAGCCATCCGAGTAAGCCGGGCACAGTGATAGCATCGCAGATACTCCTCCAATTTCATTTTTGAAATCCACCGCCAGGACACCCTAAGGCACATTTTTAAATACTAGAACAACTGAAGTGGTCGTGTTGTTTCGATAGAACAGTAATTCAAAATTGCACACCATGTAATTGGCAGTTCACTGTAAAAACAGACCGTCTTCCCAATCCCGCCCTGACTTGCAAAACTGCTACAGGTCACACAGTATTGGTGGCGCTCGCTGGCTCGGGCCGGCGCCGCATGCTATTAATGCTAACTGATATTGTGGCTTGCTCACGACCCAGCAGCGATGTCACGAGCCCCATCTTCCGCCAGTACAGATCCTCCACCGACAAACAAAGAAAGAAAGAGACAATTGAATTGGAACCGTTAACCATAATCGGTACAAGCTTCGCGGCAATCCTCGCGCTGAATTTACTGGCCACGGTCCTGATCTGGACCGAATTTCGCAGTTGCCGGTTCGAATACATCAGATTCGTTGCCATTGGCCAGTCCTTTGCCGTGGTCTATCAGGCGGTCAATCTGTGGCTGACAATAGCGCCGCCCACCGACCTGGGCCTGCGTCTGTCCAATATGACGATTTTCCTGTCCGGACTTTTTTATCTAGTCGCCTCGATGGGCCGCAGCACTCCCCCGGAAAGATGGATATACGGCGCCGCGGCGTGCTATGTCACCATCCTGGTCGTGGACCTGTTCGTTCCACTGCCCATACTGGACTGGTCCTGGTATTTTATCTTCCTCCTCTTCGCGGCCACGCCCGCCGTTACCCTGTTTTGTTTCAGTGCCAGGCAAAAATCGCTGGTTACGGTTCTGCAACTGCTGGTGGGCAGCTCATTGATCACCGGCTTGATCTTGCTGGATTCCAATCCCGACCTGGGCGGAGTGGTATACCTGCTAAACGCCATGCTGGTGCCCATACTCACCATCACCTTTGTCATCACTGCGGTGAGCCTTAGCCGGCTGGAACTGGCAGACAGAGAACGGGACTACCGGGTGTTTTTTGATGCGGTGAAGGAAGTCTTTTATCGCTCCGACCAGGAGGGGTGCATCACGGCGGTATCTCCCTCGTTCTCCCAGTTTGAAATACACGCCGACGCCATGGAAGGTGCACTGCTTTCCGACTACCTGACCGACCCCGAAACCTACCTGACGAAACTGGAAACCGCCAAATCGACAATGCAACCCTTCGAGTACTCCGGCGCCATGATTGGAGGCGGGCTCAAGACGGATTGCGAAATTACCTGTACGCCAATCCTGGATCTGAGTACCCAACGGCTGCACTTTGCCGGTGTCATCAGAAATACCCACGAACGCAATCTGCTCAAGCAGCAATTCATAGATGCCCAGCGTCGCGAGAGTCTTGGTGTGCTGGCCGGGGGCGTGGCCCACGACTTCAACAATCTGATGCAGGGCATAATGGGGCATACGGAACTGTTGCTCAGGCCGAAAACGACCGACGCCGGGGAGCAAAAGGATCGTCTCATCTCCATACTGAAAGCTACCACTACTGCCGGTAATCTGTGCCGGCAACTGCTCCAGTACACCGGGAAGAGCTACGAAGACATTGAGGAATTCGATCTGACAGAAACGATAGCCGAAGTGGTGGATATCCTGAAGCCTTCGCATTCGCAAAATATAGAAACGCAATTGCAGCTTCCGGATATGCCCGTTTTCGTCCGCGGCGACAAAAGCCAGATAGGGCAGGTGTTTCTGAATCTCATAAAGAACGCCATGGAGGCGGTCGACGACGACGGCAGGATCCTCGTCACGCTGGAAAAACGCGAGGTGGACCGGAACCATATCACGCACTATCGCCTGGCCAGGGATTTTCCACCCGGGGAATACCTGATCGTTGCCGTTCGCGACAATGGGCCGGGCATAGACCCGGCTATTCAGCCCTTGATTTTCGACCCGTTTTTCTCGACCAAACAAGGTGGGCACGGTCTGGGACTGGCCGCTATTTCAGGAATACTGCAGTCGCACAAAGGTGCGATTTCGCTGGACTCCCGCAAAGGGGAAGGCGCGGTGTTCAGTGTGTTTATGCCCAGTTTGAAAGAACATGCCGAACTGAATCCGGTGCCGACTGTGGGTTCCCTCCCATCCAAACTCATCCTGCTGGTCGATGATGATGAAATCATCAGGGACGTGGCCACGGCCATACTTGAGGAGGCGGGGCATAGAGTACTGGTAGCCCATGATGGTATCCATGCCCTGGAGATCTTTGACGCATCGGCCGACACTATCGACCTGTTGGTAACCGATGTCCGGATGCCGCAGATGGACGGCATAACGCTGACCCGCAGACTCAAGCAAGACCACCCCACACTACCGGTGATAATCGCTACAGGCTATGCCGACATTTCGAATGAGCTGAACAGTTCTGAATCGCTGAGATTCGAATTCATTCGCAAACCCTACCGTTCGCATGAACTGCTGGCGGCGGTCGAATCGGCGTTCAAGAAGATGGCCAGTGCGGCGTAGGGGTAGTCGCGGCGACTGGGTCACTGCGAGAGTCTGCTGCGTGAATTGCACCAGTGGGTAGTGGATGTGAAGCAGGAACAGCTGAACTGTATTGAAACCGGATCAAACCGAATGTCCCCGGTCAAAGCGTTTGAGGATCGTCGGCAGAAACAACAAATCAAGCACCAATGCCAACAGCACAATGGGTACCAGCAATTTGGCTGCCTGTTGAAAATAAAGCGTACTGGCTGCAATCAACAAGGTAGTTCCCAGCGCCAGTACCAGGGTAGTGACAACCAACGCCGGACCTGCAACGTCAAGTGATCTGTTTACCGCATCCTCGATTGAAAGCCCCTGTTTGCGGTTGTCCAGATAATGACTGAGTATGTGAACGGTATCATCCACTACCAGTCCGATGCTGATACTGAACAGCATCATTACGAACGGGTCCAGTTGTCCCACGAACAAACCCCACAGGCCAAACACCATGGTGGCCGGCAGCAGATTCGGAATCACGCTCAGGATGCCAAAATAAAGACTGCGAAAACCTGTCACCAGAGTCAGTGTTATAAGCAAGAGACTCAGGCTGTATCCCCGCAAAAGCTCGACTGTGACCAGATCGTCCATTCTTGCAAAAAGCAGCAATCCGCTACCGTGTATCAATCTTGCGTCAGGGAAAAATCCGGCAAAGGCGGTCGACAGTTTTTCATCCAAGGTCAGGATGTCCTGGTTGGACATAGGCAGCGCATTGACAAACAGGCGAATGGTGGTGAAATCCAGATCGATAAAGTTGTCGAGCGGAAATTCATCCAGCTCGATGCTGGCATAGATCGAAAGATCCATGGCGATGGCATTTACGTCAGCGGGGATGCGGTAATAGTCAGGGTCCTGCCCGCCCCTGGCCCGGTAAATGGTTTTGACGACCTCAACGAGGCTCGCCACCGACTCAATTTCATCTTGCTGCCGCAGCCATTCCGCAAAGCTGTCCACCTGCTGCAGAAACTCCGGCGTAATCGCGCCGTCTCTCTGACCTGTATCTATGCCGTAAGTCAGCGCCGGACCACGATTCAGTTGCGCCCCGACAGAGTCGTAGTAATCCGCCAGTATCGAATCCCGCGGAATGAAATCAAGACGATTGAAATCAGTTTCATTCAGCGGCAATAACAACGCAGTAACAATGGCCAGAGCGGTGAACCCGATAAACAGTCTTTGGTCAAAACGCATCCATAACCATTTGGCGAGATTGATAACCCGGCGCGGGATCATCGCATCGGCATTTCTGCCGTGCGAGGGAATGCGTTTCGATATCCAGATGAGCAGTGAAGGCAAAAGACTGAAAGTAAAAATCAGCGCGAATGAGATTCCAAGCGCGACAATGCGACCGAAATCCTGAATTGCAGGCGACGAACAAAGATTGAGAGACAGGAACCCGATGGCCGTGGTAACGGTCGCCAATGTGATCGGCTTGATGTTGTAGACGATGCTCTCGGTCATCGCCGCGCGATAGTCCAGGCCGCTGTGCAGCCGCTGTTTATAGATCGAAATGATATGCACACTGTGTGCTACGGCGATGATCACGACGACCAAAGGCGCGATAACTGAAACCGAATTGAATGCGAGACCCAGGTATCCCAGCGCGCCGACGGTACTCACGACAGTAAGCAAGGCCTGACTCAGTATGCAGAATCCAAAGGCGAAGGAGTGGAAGCAATAACAGATCGTCGCAACGCAGATCAGGATCACGAATGGCAGCAACCAGGTCAGATCGCTGATCATTGCTGCGCGCGTGGATTGCTCGAACAGCACATCGCTGGATACAGAGATTTCCAATGCCGGATTTGCCTGTTGCAACTGCGCGTGCAGTAGCAGCACAGCATTGGCCACGTCGAGTCGATCCGCGCTGTCCAGTTCCACCGAATCAAGCGTGATATTGGCAAAAGTCAGTCTGGCATTGGCGGAAAGCAGATTAGCGGTCAACAGGGGGTCGCCAAGGGCATCCTGTTCAAGTTGGCGCAGGGTTTCAGGGTCGTATTCCTGCAGTGGTCGGGCGAACAACTGCCGACCGTTGTCCGGTGAGCGGTAATTCAACAGAGTGGATATACGGGTGGCAAACGGAATATCGCGGAAGCGTTGCTGCAGGGTTTCCAGCAGACTGAGGGTCTCCTGGTCAAATACTGAGCCGACAGGATTCACTATTGCGTAGGTCACCTGCAAAGTCGATGGGAACTTTTCATCCAGTTCCTCAACTTCATTCAAATAAGGATCGCTCTGCGTCAGAAGTGCTGCGAGGGAAGTGTCGAAGCCGCTGAACAGAATCCCGCCAGCGAGTACAAGTCCTGTCAGCAGGCTCAGGATCAGCCAGACTGGTCCTCGCGCTACGGCCAGTCGGGCGAAATGTTGTCGGCGATTGTCCATTACGCTCATTATATTCCTTACACTTTCCGGCACAGATCAAGCCAGCTTTCTATTCCGGTGCCGCGATACTTCTGCCGGTGCAAGATGAAATAGAACTTGCGTTTCCAGTTGCGCTGCGGCGCCCGCAAGGGAACCAGCGAGCCGCGCCGTATTGCTTCCTCGAGTGTGATGCGTGACAGGCAGCCGATTCCCAGTTCCGCTTCCACCGCCCGTTTTATCGCCTCGGTGTGTTGCAGTTCGAGGCGCAGATCGATACTGCCGAGCAAACCGGTCATGGCACGATCAAAGGCCTGGCGTGTACCGGAACCTTTTTCCCTGACTATCCACTGGGCAGCCAGCAGATCACTGTCGCTGAGCCGTTTTTTCCGGGCCAGGGGGTGGGTTGGTGCACAGAATAATTCAAGCTCATCATCCCGCCAGGGCAGGATTTCAAGTTCAGGGTCCTGTAATTCGCCTTCGATGAGGCCAATATCCAGTTCAAATCGACGCACCCGGGCGGCGATGCCGGCAGTATTCTCCACCGTCAGCTCCACTCGTGCGCCGGGATGCTGCGCCATAAACCGCGCCATGATTCCTACCGCCAGATAGTTGCCGATGGTCAGGGTCGCGCCAACCTTGAGCAGACCAATATCGTTGTGACTGGTGAGCTGCTGTTCAAGCTCACCGGCCTGGGCCAGGAGCGCCTCCGCGCGTGGTCGCAATGTACGTCCGAACTCGCTCAATTTAAGGCGTTTGCCGAGTCGATCAAACAACTGGACCGAGAATCGCTGTTCGAACTCTTTCAGCGCAGTCGACGTAGCCGACTGCGAAAGCGACAGGCTGTCGGCTGCCATCGTCACATTTTCGTGCTGGGCAACGGCCAGAAAGACTTCGAGATGACGCAGGGTATAGCGCATGGTGGCGGCTGCTTTCCTCGGGCGCGCAAAGGTGCAATTCTATATCCATTAAACAGATTATGGATATAGATATATTCAATTTTACAGATATAGGCCAGATTCCTACACTGGATCAATTCAGTTTGAACCGAGGAAGTCTGCATGGCTGCATTGTCCCGCCAAAGCGTCACCAGTGTGCACCACTGGAATGATTCGCTTTTCAGTTTCACCACCACCCGCGATCTGGGTTTGCGGTTTGAAAACGGCCATTTTGTCATGGTGGGAATGGAAGTGAGCGGCACGCCCTTGTTGCGCGCCTATAGCATTGCCAGTGCCAATTACGAAGAAGAGCTGGAGTTCCTCAGTATCAAGGTGCCGGATGGCCCGTTGACCTCCAGGCTGCAGAATATTCGAGTTGGAGATGAGCTGCTGGTAAGCCGCAAACCCACCGGGACACTGGTTGTTGACCACCTGTTGCCGGGTCGACATCTGTACCTGATAAGCACCGGCACCGGACTGGCGCCTTTCATCAGCATTATTCAGGATCCGGACATCTATGAACGTTTCGACAGAATCATTCTCACGCACGGAGTCCGCAAGGTCTCTGATCTTGCGTATCGCCGATTCATAGAAGAAGAACTTCCGGCAAATGAATTCTTTGGTGCGGCGGTGCAACGGAAATTGTCGTATTACCCGACTGTGACGCGCGAGTCATTCCGCAATCGGGGGCGGATCACCGAACTGATGGAATCCGGCAGACTGTTCAATGACCTTGACTTGCCGGCGCCAAATTCGGCGGATGACCGGTTCATGCTTTGTGGCAGTCCCTCGATGCTGAAGGACACCACGCGCATACTGGACAGCTGGGGACTCGGTGAATCCCGTCACGGCATCAAGGGTTCATATGTGATCGAGCGGGCGTTTGTGGAGTAGAGATTAATATACAGAGATCAAAAAACAGAGATCCAAAAAAAAAGGTCAGGCTTGTTTTCCTGACCCCTTTTTTTCATTGTCTGAAATCAAAAAATTGCGACCAGGCAACCCTTTGAATCCGGCACATCATCCATATTGACCTTACCGCCGGCCAGCACCGTGTTCAGGGCGTCCTTCAGGTAGTGTGAAGACGCATTGACCCGCTGGGTTTCGTAGCCAAGCTGATCATTGATCGGTCCGCGGTACAAAACTTCGCGAGTACGCGGATCAACGATAAACACTTCTGCAGTTCGTTCGACACCCATCGCTTTGGCCAAAATCTGACCCTCATCTTTCAGGATCGGGAAATCGATGCCGAAGTTTTCTGCTTCCAGACGGATGCGATCCATATTGTCCTGAATATTCGCATTGAACATCAGAAACGCGATACCCTGACTTTCAAATTCGTCACGAACCTCGCGGAAATTGGGAAGAGCGATTCGGGCTATTGGACAGCCATTTCCCTGCACATAAAACACGATGAACTTGCTGTCCTGATACTTGTCCAGGCTGTGGGTAACGCCCAGATGATCCTCGAGGGTGAATTCGGGAATCGAGCGCAGCCAGTCATCATCAGCCAGAGACACACTGGAGATCAGGGATACCAAGACGGCAGCCAGTATTTTCCTAAGCATTTGAACCTCCTGAATACGGTACTTCTTTTGTAACCACACTTTTAACCACAATCACCAGTCAGACTTTTCTGACCAATGCCATT
The DNA here is from genome assembly GCA_040902165.1 of Pseudohongiellaceae bacterium. Classification (GTDB taxonomy): domain Bacteria; phylum Pseudomonadota; class Gammaproteobacteria; order Pseudomonadales; family Pseudohongiellaceae; genus NORP240. The sequence continues at coordinate 16,654 of JBBDXV010000266.1, read as the reverse complement.
ATGGACCAGTGTAATGAACCGGGCATGAACCTCGTTGATATAAATCAATCTGTCGTTCAAGCCTGTCCTGACAAATTGATCCCCACCGAAAGCCTTGGAAATACGGCTTTTTTACACTGCCCCGAAAGGGTGACCGGCATGGTAACAAGAATCGCCCGATCGCCTCAATCCACGTTTCGGATGATGTTACAGACTGTTGCATCAGCAAGACAGGACGAAAAGAGCAGGTAACAGGCTGTGTCAAAACTGCTGTGCTCGACGATTCTGCGTTGGAAATCCGCTCAAAATGCTCATGTACTGGCGTGTACACTCCGCTTTTTCACGAATTTCCGCCTTGTCTCGCCTTCGCTCGCGACGTTTTGACACGGCCTGGTAAGCCGGGTGCAAGGATTGTCTGGCGATTTGGCGGGGTGTATGCTCGGTGCCAAGTAACACCCTTAGCCTGCGGGGGATTAAGCAGTGAGGAGAGACGCGATGATAAAAAAAATAGCGACTGAATGCCTGGTAATCGCTGCCGGCTTGATGCTGAGCTCAACGTTGCTGGCACAGGATTGGGAAATGCCGCGCACGCCAGATGGCAAACCGGACCTGCAGGGTATCTGGTCGAATGCGACCCAGACGCCGATGGAAAGACCGGCAGATTTCGGCACCAAGGGATTCCTCACCGAAGACGAAGCCTTTTCTCAGGAATCCGAGTGGCGTTCCCGTATCGAGAATGCGAATGCGCCGAGCGATCCGGAACGTGCCCCGCCCGAGGACGGCAATGCGGATGCCGGTTACAACAATTTCTGGGTGGATCGTGGCACCAATGTCATCGAGATCAATGGCGAATACCGCACCTCTATTGTGGTTGATCCACCGAACGGACAGATCCCTATGGTTGAAGGCCGCATCAACAACACGCTTGCCGGACAGTTGCGCGCCATGCCCGGGGTGGAACCTTTTGATGGACCGGAATTGCGCGCGCTGGGCGAGCGCTGTTTGCTGTCCTTCGGCTCGAGTTCAGGGCCGCCGATGTTACCGGTGATGTATAACAACAACTATCAGATTGTGCAGACTCCTGACTACATCATGATTATGGTTGAGATGGTGCATGACACCCGCATCATCAGGATCGGCGACGATCATTTTCAAACCGACATGCAGAAGTGGATGGGTGACTCGGTTGGTCGTTGGGAAGGCGATACGCTGGTGGTTGAAACCGTTAAATTCAACAAATTTCAATCTTATCGAAATTCCTCACCACAGTTAAAGGTGACCGAACGATTTGACCTGATCGCGCCTGACAAGATTCGTTACAGCTTTACTATGGATGATCCGCAGACTTATGCCCGCACCTGGACCGGCGAGGTCGCGATGAATCGTCGCCCTGAGGGTGATCGGATTTACGAATACGCCTGCCACGAAGGTAATTATGCATTCCCCGGAATCCTCGGCGGTGCCAGACGACTGGAGCACGAGGCGGCATTGAACCAGTAGTTTTTATTGCTTCAAGGAACCGGGCTTTGTATTCCACACAGCCCGGTTTTTTTAGCAAATGGAACAAGCCTAATTCTTTGTGACCATCAGCTTTACCGCGTATAGTAGCGGCTCAACCAACTGTCTGACCTGCAAAGTTCATTGATCCAGACTCCCACGCCTATGAGTTCATCCGTCGCCAAAGCCTATTCCCGTCTGGTGTTTCAACGACCTGGATTGGTGATTCTGGTATTGCTGTTTGTGGTCAGTTTTTTTGCCTGGCACGCGCGTAATTTCCGGCTGGATGCTTCGGCAGATTCGCTGTTGCTTGAGAACGATCCGGATCTTGAATTCTCTCGCGAAATAAACACGCGATATGGTGTCAGGGATGCAGTCACCATCGCCTATACGCCGGATGGCGAACTGTTCAGTCGAGCGGAACTATCGAAGCTTGAACAGTTGCGCAATGAGTTGCTGCTGGTTCAGCAGGTGCAATCGGTAGACAGTATTCTGAATGTCCCGATATTTGCAGACACGCAGCTTACCGGTATTTCCGAAGATTATCTGACATTGATGGACGCGGAACTGGATCTTGATTCCGCAAGGCAGGAACTGGTAAGCAGTCCGGTGTTCAGTAATGCGGTGATCAGTCCTGACGGCCGCACTGCCGGATTGCTTGTAAGTTTCGCTATTGACCAGAACGCGCGAGATTTATTGAGCCGCCGAACCGGGTTGCGCAACCTGGATCGTAGCGGCGAGTTGAGTGAGGCGGATGCTGCCGAATTGCAAATGGTTGAGGCGGAATACGCACGCTACAGCGTTTTCACCGGTGACCGACAGCATGAAACCATCGCCAGCATTCGCAGCATTCTTGACAAGTATCGGGACAGCGCAACAATTTATCTGGGCGGCGCGCCGATGATTGCGGACGATCTGGTGACCTTTGTAAGGGGGGATTTGGGTACGTTCAGCGTCGCAGTTCTGTTTCTTATCATCGTCGCACTCGGACTCATTTTCAGGAAGCCACGCTGGGTAATCATGCCGCTAGCCTGTTGTGCGGTGGCAGGTACGATCATGGTAGGAATTCTCGGACTGATGGATTGGCGGGTTACTGTAGTGTCTTCCAATTTCATTTCGCTGCTGTTGATTATTACGATCTCTCTAACCGTGCACTTGATGGTGCGTTATCGGGAACTAAAGGCAACCCGGCGCTTCAGTAACCACGACAAACTGTTGCGTCACGCGGTTCTGAGCATGTATCGCCCCTGTCTCTATACCGCCCTGACAACTGCGGTGGCATTTGGATCTCTGATAGTAAGCGGCATATTGCCGATCATCAATTTTGGCTGGATGATGATGATGGGAGTGGCGACGGCAATGCTGGTTGCATTTACCCTTTTTCCCGCCGTCATGAGCAGCCTTAAAGAGGACCAGTCTGTTTTGACCACAAATCCCCGGTTCAATCTGACCGGTTCGCTGGCGACGCTGACCGATCGATTGCGCGGCAAAACATTGCTGATCTACGGCCTGATTGCATTAATCAGCGCGATAGGATTGTCCAGACTTCGCGTGGAAAACAGCTTTATCGATTATTTCCGCGAAAGGACCGAGATCTATCAGGGCATGGTACTGTTTGATGAAAAACTGGGAGGCACGCTGTCGTTTGATGCGATCATCGATCTGCCCGAAGTAGAGGATGATTTTGACAGTGGCTTTGACGACGGGTTTGACGACGGATTCGATACGCCGGATGCTGCGACCGACGAACGGGCATACTGGTTCACAGGTCCCAAGATGGACCAGCTGAAGGCGATACATGAATACCTCGATAGTGACCCCCAAACAGGCAAGGTGCTGTCATTTGGCGCTGTAATCCAGCTGGCAGAAAAATTGAACGCTAATCAACCCGTGGACGGATTGTTATGGTCCATTCTGTACAACCGGATTCCGCAGACTTTGAAGGATACCGTTCTCAATCCGTTTGTCTCCATCGATGACAATCAGATACGTTTCAATGTGCGGGTGATTGAGTCGGCAGATGACCTGAATCGGGCTGAACTGTTACGCCGTATAGAAGCCGGACTGGAACAGGAATTCGGGTTCAGTGACGAACAGGTAAGGTTGAGCGGAATTCTGGTTATGTACAACAATGTTCTGCAAAGTCTTTTCGCGTCCCAGATACTTACTCTGGGCGTGGTGTTGTTTGCGATCATGTTGATGTTTCTGGTTCTGTTCAAATCATTACAGATTGCAGTTATTTGCATCATTCCGAATATTATTGCCGCCGGGTTTGTGCTGGGATTGATGGGTTGGCTGGATATTCCGCTGGATATCATGACGATTACGATAGCAGCAATTTCGGTCGGGATCGGTGTGGACAATACCATTCATTACATGCACAGATTCAAGCGGGAATTTCCGCGTATCGGGAAATACAGGGATACCATGTTCTTTTGCCACAACAGTATCGGGCGGGCCATGTACTTTACCTCGATGACAATCGTGGCGGGGTTTTCCATTCTTGCATTGTCCAATTTTATTCCCACTATTGTATTTGGGTTGCTTACCAGTGTTGCCATGGTAGTGGCGCTGGTTGGTGCATTAACCCTGTTGCCACAGCTTCTCATCACTTTCAAACCGCTCGGGTCTGAACACTGAGCCGGGAATGGTTTGCGACTGGAACAGGCTATCCGCCCGCCGGCAACTTACTTCTTGAATACAGCCAGCTTGTGATTTATTCTGCCAGCCTTCTTTCCAGGTCAGAATATCCAGTTACTGAACCCTTACCAGATTTTCTTGGCGGGACCCTAAACGAGGCTGATTCCATGCAACCATTGTCACTGCGTTCTTTTTTCCTGCTGTTGGTTACCGCGATGCTTTTTACCGTTACCGCCTGTTCAGATCAAGGCGGTTCGACCGAGCAACTTACTTCTGTGGTGCTGGCTACAGAGCCTGCTGCAGAAGAGGATGATGAGCCGGAAGTAGATCCAGCGCTGACCCGCAGCTTGCCCACCAACCACTGGACCAATGATTTACCAATTGGTAATGGACAGGGCCCGGTCAGCCTGGAAACCCTGGCTGGAGGAACGTCCAATCCCGAACAATGGCTGCATTATGGTGGCGATTATCGAAATTTCCGTCACAGTCCGGTAACAGCTTTGAATCCGGAATCGATCAGCTCTCTGGAGGTAGCCTGGTCCTTTCCGACCGGAACCGATGGCCAGTTCGCGATGTCGCCAATTGTTTACGACGGCATTATGTATATGACCACCAGCTACAATCACCTGGTCGCAATGAATGCAGAAACCGGCGAGCCTTACTGGCGCTATGATCATCCGCAACCTGAAGATCTGCGAATCTGCTGCGGTCCGGCTAACCGTGGCGCGGCGATTTACCAGAACATGATCATCATGGGTACGCTGGATGCACACCTGATTGCATTTGATCGGCTTACCGGCGAACTGCTATGGGACATCGAAATTGAAGAGCACAGCCATGGGTTCAGTGCCACGGCCGCACCTTTGATTGTCAAGAACATGGCAATCATCGGGGTCGGAGGTGGAGAGTTCGGTGTACGCGGATTCTTTGATGCCTATAATCTGGATACCCAGGAACGAGTGTGGCGCGTGTATACCATACCCGGTGAGGGTGAGCCGGGCAATGACACCTGGTCGGGAGATTCATGGCAAACCGGCGGCGCACCCACCTGGGCCGTAGGTGCCTATGATGCCTCTACCGATACAATTATGTGGACTACCGGTAATCCGGGTCCGGACTGGAATGGAGATGTACGGCTGGGGGACAATCTTTATTCTGACAGCGTCATGGCAGTAGACGCAGACACTGGTGCCTTGAAATGGTATTTCCAGTTTACGCCCCACGACGTATGGGACTATGACGGCAACACCACGATCTTTCTTGCCGATATAAATTTCCAGGGTCAGGAACGACAGGCGCTGGTACAAGCCAATCGCAATGGTTATTTCTACATTCTCGACCGGGTAACCGGCGAGTATCTGAGTGCAACGCCGTATGTTGAGCAGCTGAACTGGGCAACCATTGATACCAACGGTCGGCCGGTTCCCAATCCCCAGGCATTTCCGCAGTCCAATCCGGATTACCGGGTCTGCCCGGGTCTGCGCGGTGGAATGAATGGTGCATGGGCAGCAGCCTTGAACCCGGAGCTGGGCCTGGCTTTTATTCCTGCCGTGGAAAATTGCATGATGTTTCGCAAAGGCATCTCAGTATATGTACAGGGACAGAGTTTTACCGGTGGCGGAAGCATTAACACTGACGCTGCAATCGACGCCGATTATGGACACCTGACTGCAGTTGATATCAATACCGGTGAGGTGCGCTGGCGATATATGGATCAGGATCCTCTCGCAGCCGGTGTGGTCAGCACCGCCGGTGGTGTTGTCATCTCCGGGACACCGAGCGGCAAGATTTTTGGACTCGATGCTGCCACAGGTGAGGAGTTGTGGACCTTCCAGGCAGGGGGCGGGATACGCAGTCAACCGATCGTGTATCAGGCCAACGGCGAAACCTATCTGGCAGTGGGTGCCGGTGACAGAGCGAGGGATTCCATGGTGCCCCAGGGTGGGCAGTTGTTTGTGTTTAAACTCAAGCAGGGTCAATTTTAAAAATTCAAACTTTAACCGGAATTGAGTTCGGTTGCTGAAAGATTTAACAGTAATTTTTGAGTATCTACCGAGAGACTTAGAGAAATAGAGAAATAGAGACGAGTAGTTCAGGAATATCAATGAATTCAATAACTGGCAGATTTTTTCCAATGATAGTGGCTATCTCTATGCTGATGGCCTGTGGTGATGGTGGCGGATCGGGCGTTGCCGAACCTGTGGAGTTGACCCGGGTGCAGGGGTTTATGGCGGACCCCGCCGCGCTCGAACGTGGTGAAGCACTTTTTGTCGGTACTTGCGCCGGATACTGCCATAGTTTCGAAGGGCCAAACGCCGATGCCCTGTACCTGTTTGACTGTGAATGGAAACATGGCGCCGCTGACGAGAATATTTTCAATACCGTAACTACCGGAATCCCCAACACTCGTATGGTGGGATTCGGCACCAATTTCCCGGAAGGGGAAGACGACCTTTGGAAGATAATTGCTTATTTGCGATCGCAACAGGAAACCTGCTGATGAACAGTTCGATATACAACAATTCCGAACCGGAAGAACAAATTGATAAGGACGACAAGGAGAATGAACAGAGCGACTTTTTCGACAAGAAGCTGTTCAAGTCCCGCGCGGTAACCCTGTTTGGAGAGATCAATGACAAACTGGCGCGTCAGGTGACTGAGCGTCTGCTGGCACTGGCGTCCGAAAGCGATGAACCGATCAATATCTATATCAGTTCACCGGGGGGTCACGTCGAGTCGGGCGACGTGGTGTATGACATGATCAAATTCATCAAGCCGAAAGTCCGGGTGATAGGGACCGGCTGGGTTGCCAGTGCTGCAACCACGATTTATCTCTCGGCGAACCGGGAGAACCGCTTTGCGCTGCCCAACACCAGGTTTTTGATTCACCAGCCATTGGGCGGTTCCCGTGGTGATGCGACGGATATCAAAATTCAGGCAGAACAAATCATCAAAACCCGCGCGCGTATCAACAAATTGATTGCCGACGAAACCGGTCAGCCTCTGGAGCGGGTGGCGAGGGATACCAATCGCGATTACTGGATGTCGGTTGAGGAAGCCATGGAATATGGCATTGTTAACCGGCTGATCAAGTCGGCAACCGAGCTTGTCTGATATCGAACCGGAAACAGAACAGGAAGCAGAACAGAAAATAGACAAGTGTTATTGGGCCGATATCGGCTCCACGCGCACAAAGCGAGCCTGCCGGTTTTGTGCAAGGGCACACACAACCAAATACTCCGGCAAGCAGCTGGCCGCCGAGGCCACTGCGATATTGGCATCAATCAGTTGCACCAGAATCAAGGCGGTGGCACCAGCGTAACTCACCTCGATAGCGGCCTGTTGGCCGACGACTGTACCCGCTTCAGTACTCCATTCAAAACCGAGCGACTCTACTGCAGCTACGACAAAGCGATTTTCTGACACCGTGACTGCGACACTGAAAAAAGAGCCTTCTGCGATCCAGGTACCCTCCCAGCTGTAATCTTCGGCTGCCTGTGCCCGCAATCCTGTTGCCGGTATTGCGATCAACAAGCAAACGAGAAAAACCGCGAGAAAGAACGCTTGTTTATTCAAAGGACAGTCCTATGCCGAACAGCTGGCCGTGATAAATCGTGATCAGGGCGTAGAGAGTGAATCCGATAATGACTGCAAACACATCCCAGGTAAAGGAAGCAGTCTTCGTCACTGGTTGGGCAGCGGCGTTCAGTGAGATGAACTTGATCAGGGCCCAGACAGTAAAGGAGCCAAACAACAGCATCGATGCCAGGTCACCGTTTGCCCACAGATGCGAGGCACCCCAGAGCATCGTACCCAGCAACATGGGATGGCGAAGGTGTTTACGCAGGTAGGATGTTGGCAGATTACCGGCAACCACAAGGATTGAAGCCGGCAACATAAAAAAATGGGTTACAAATCGCAGCTCGTAGCTTGGTTGCCACACCATAACAAATGCTGAACCGGCTTTTCCGGCAACGACCAGTGCCAGCCCGGTCAGCGCCACGAGGCTATACAGAATCCGATATCGGCTTGCCCCCAGGCGTAATAACAGGCCTTCCCGGAATCCGAATTCTCGTAAAAGATGGGTACCGAAAAACAGGCTCAATCCGGTAATCAGCAAGAGCATGGCAGGTCAATATCCTGGTAAGTGGCGAAAGTGTATCACGAGTCTGTGCGCTGTGTTATTTTGATCCAGCTCGCGTAACTTACGGTTTTTGGATAAAAATAAGCTGCTCAAGGAGAGTGTTATGTCTGCCAGATCCGTGCTGTTGATTGTGTTTGCTGCCACCTTGATGTCCTGCACTGCCAATGAATGGAATTCCTTCAATAATCTGCAAATGCCAGGGACGGTCAACAATGAAGATATTCCTGCTGATATTAAACCGGACTCCTGGGCACGACTGCCGCTGGTAAATCGTGCGGACCTTGACGCCGAGAGTCAGCGGGTTTACGACATGATGACGAGTCCGGGGAACGGATACGAAAACGGATTGCGCGGACCTTTGGCTATGTGGATTTACAGTCCACAGATGGCCGATGGCGCCTGGATGTTGCGTCAAAGAGTGCGCTATGGCACGGCCAAGGACCAGCGCCTGACAGAACTGACGATAATCTCCACTGCCAGAGAGATCAGTAACCAGTATGAATACACCGCACATGAACCGCTGGGCATGGCGGCAGGATTGGAACAGGAGATCATGGATTTCGTCAAATATCGGCGTCCTCTCAGTGAGGCTGACGGCATTCCCGGCATGGGTGAAACAGAGAAGCTCATTATTCGCTTCACCAGGGAACTCATCAGTGAACCCAAGGTCAGTTCCGAAGTCTTTGCCGAGTTGCTGACGATGATGGGAGAGGAAGGTGTCATGGACCTCGTCGGTTTGATCGGCTACTACCATTTTGTCGGTATGACCCTGAAAGCTTTTGATGTTCAGCAGGCGCCTGGAACCAGATTGCTGATGCCGATGGCAGCACCGTAAGGCCGATCAAGGAGTCGCGCAATGATCAATTTGTTCCTGCGTGTAGTCGTTGTTACCTGCATCGTGCCGGGCATACTGACGGCCTGCAAAGAGCAGGAATTGTCCCTGGTCGGCCAATTGATGTCTGATCGGGTCGAACTCGTCGCCGAGTCAAATGAGCCCATCACGGCCATCCCTGTACACGAAGGTGATCAACTGCAGCAAGGTGATACGGTGCTCGTTCAGTTCCCGACTCGTATCGAATTAAGAATCGAAGAAATGCGTGCCGGTCTCGGTGGTCTGGAAGCGTTATTGGCGGAGCAGATCAATGGGCCAAGGGTCGAGACTATTGAAGCTGCGCGTTTGACGCTTGGAGATGCGGAAGACGAGGCTGCCTTTCGGGCGGCAGAACTCGAGCGTTTGAATCGTCTGCGCGAGCGCAATCTGACCTCGGTGGAAAGTGTGGACCTGGCAAATCGACAGCGCGATGCGGCAGATGCTGCGGTAGCACTGGCGGCGGTGCGATTAAAGGAACTGGAAAACGGTACCCGACCCGAACAAATCGAACAAACACGGCAAAAAATAGAGCAGACCAGGGTTCAACAGCAGGCGCTGGAACTTGACCTGCAGCGATTGACAGTACGCGCGCCAGTGGCCGGTGTGGTCGACTCGCTTCCGTTTGAGGTGGGCGAAAGGCCGCGCATTGGGGGTGTGGTGGCGGTAATGCTTACCGGCTCGCAACCACTTGCTCGGGTTTATGTGCCGGAACCATTGCGACTGCAACTGAAGGTGGGTGACTCGGTATCGCTGTCGGTTGACGGGCTTAGGGACAATCTTGTCGGGCGCGTGATACGAATTGCCAGTGAGGCCAGTTTTACGCCTTATTTTGCGCTGACCGAACAGGAGCGCGGGCGCTTGAGTTATATCGCCGAGATAGCGCTGCCGGAACTTGCACAACGCCTGCCGGAAGGCTTGCCGGTTCAGGTTTTGCTGAACCTTTCTGTAATCCCCTCTGTAAACCTCCCTTAAGTCAAACGCAATGACCAGTGCGCAGTTTGCCATTCAGGCCAGAGACCTCAGCAGAAGCTTTGGTTCCCTGCGGGCGGTCGATGGCGTCGATCTGCAAATCCAGACTGGAACCATTTATGGATTTCTCGGACCCAACGGTTCCGGCAAGTCGACCACAATACGGATGCTATGCGGACTGCTGACCCCGAGCGGTGGTGAGGCAAGGGTGCTTGGGCTGGATGTCAGTCGGCGCCGGGATGCCGAAAAACTCAAAACCCTCATCGGCTACATGACCCAGCGATTTTCCCTGTATGAAGATCTGACGGTCAGGGAAAACCTTCAGTTTGTCAGCGAAGTTTACGCAGTGCGCGGCCGGAAACGCCATGCCAGGGTTCTTGAATTGCTCGAGCTGTTTGATCTAACAGCCCAGGTCCGACAACGGGCCGGCACATTGAGTGGCGGACAAAAACAAAGACTGGCACTGGCCGCGTCGATTCTGCACCACCCGAAACTGCTATTTCTCGACGAACCAACCAGTGCCGTGGATCCGCAAAGTCGCAGAGATTTCTGGGACGTCCTTTTTACGATGGCCGAGTCCGGCACAACAATTCTGGTTTCGACTCACTATATGGATGAAGCCGAGCGCTGCCATCGCCTGGCCATCTTGCACAAAGGCAGAAAAGTGGCAGACGGGTCGCCGCTGGAACTTGCGCAACGGATGAGTCACTGGGTAGTTCAGGTGACCGGCAATGAATCCAATCGGGCGCGTCTGGCGCTTGCCAGTGCCGCACAAATTGCCAGCATTACCCAGCTTGGATTGCGCCTTCGTGTCCTCGTACCCAGGGAAATCCGGAATCCCGATCAATTGGTTCGCGACTTGTTGCAGCAAAATGAAATCAGCGCAACGGTTGAGGTCGTGAACCCGTCGCTTGAAGATGTTTTCGTCGCGGCAACCGAACATCAGAGTATGGTGACATCAGAATGAATTCCCTGCTCCGTATTTTCGCCATCATGCACAAGGAAGTTTTACAGCTGATTCGGGACCGGCTTACTTTCGGCATGATTGTCGGCATTCCGCTGATCCAGCTGACACTGTTCGGTTATGCGATCAACACCGATGTACGGCATCTTGCGGCAGGATTTGCCGACCAGGCGGGGACCAGTCTTTCGCGCCAACTGATAGCCGATATGGCCTCTTCCCAGGTGGTGGATTTTGCCTATCAGGCCGACACCGCCGAAGAACTCATGCTGCTGATGGATAGCGGTAAAATCTCTATAGGTTTGTACCTGCCGCCGGACTTTGACCGGCGCGTGATTGCCAGGGATCGACCGGCCGCACAGTTGCTGGTGGATGGTTCAGATCCGGTTATTCTGGGGGTTGGTCGCCAGCTTGTTTCAATTCCGGTCCGGTTTGATTCACAGAATTCAGCGACTGTAGCGACCAATCTGATTGAAGTGCGCAACTTCTATAATCCGGAACGCCGTTCCGCGGTCAATATCGTTCCCGGACTTGTTGGTGTCATTCTAACCATGACCATGGTGTTGTTTACGGCAGTTGCCATCGTCCGGGAAAAGGAACGGGGCAATCTTGAGCTGCTGATCAATACGCCGGTCAGGACGACCGAACTAATGCTGGGCAAGATCGTGCCCTATGTTGTGATCGGGCTGCTGCAGGTTCTCATAATACTCAGTCTGGGACGCTATCTGTTTCAGGTGCCGCTGCGTGGTCAGCTTCTGGATGTGCTGTATGCGTCTTTGATTTTTATTGCAACCAACCTTTCTCTGGGATTACTTATTTCCACCACCGCCAAAACACAGTTCCAGGCAATGCAAATGACATTCTTCTTTTTCCTGCCGTCCATTCTTTTGTCCGGTTTCATGTTTCCCTTCGATGGTATGCCGCCTGCAGCCCAGGCAATAGCAGAGGTTTTACCTCTAACCCATTTCAATCGCCTGATCAGGGGTATCATCCTGCGCGGTGCCGATATCGGTTCGATGAACGCCGAGGTGCTTGCGCTTCTGGCTTTTATGGGAGTGACCTTGACCCTGGCGATCGCAAGGTTCAGCAAACGACTGGATTGACCGACGATCAATCTTTGAGCAGTTCGTCCTTGTCCAGAACCCGCTCAAGAGAGTTGCAGACGGTTTTCAAAATCTGGATACGGGCATACTTCTTGTCATTGCCTGACACCAGCGTCCAGGGCGCATTCACGGTGCTGGTGTGGGCAACCATATCGTTGACGGCCAGCTTGTACTCGTCCCACTTCTGCCGGTTACGCCAGTCTTCCTCGGTAATCTTGTGTTGTTTGCGCTCATCTTTTTCACGTTCCTGGAAACGGCGCAGCTGTTCTTCAGGACTGATATGCACCCAGAACTTCATAATCGCCGTACCATGGCTTACCAGGTGTTCCTCGAAATTGTTGATCTCCTGATAGGAACGCAGCCACTCAATCCGATCAGCAAAACCTTCCACCCTTTCCACCAGTACACGGCCGTACCAGGATCTGTCATAGATCGTCATGTATCCAGAACGCGGAATATGGCGCCAGAAACGCCAGAGATAATGATGTGCTCTTTCTTCATCTGTCGGGGCGGCGATGGGTATGACAGTGTAGAGTCGCGCGTCCATGGATGCAGTAACCCGTCGAATCGCACTACCCTTGCCGCCAGCATCCCAGCCCTCGAATACCAGCACTGCATTTTTTTTCTGGCGATGCATGGCCCAGGCCAGTTGATGCAGGCGAGTCTGCACCTTATTGATTTTGTCTTCGTACTGTTTGTCCTTGAGTGTTCTGGACAGATCTACTTTGTCCAGTACCGTGACTTTGTCATCTTCTTTGGTTTTGGCCAGAGTACTGGCCAGGAGATCTTCCTCCTGCCGTTGCGCCTTCTTCATTCTCGCGGTTTTTGGTTTGGCTGCCAGTTCCTGTTCAAGCGTAGATACCAGAACTTCGCCAGTGCTGATATTCCGGTAACGCGTGTCGGTGGCTTCAATGATATGCCAGGGCGAGGTGCCGGAGTCGGTCAAGCTGATAGCGCGTTCGGAGACCGCCTTGAACTTGTCATAGGACTTTGAGTATTGCTTGAGCAACGGCGATTTTTTGAATTTGGCAATATCGGCATCCTGTTTAAGACGCTTTTGTTGCTCTTTTCTGGAAAGATGAAACCAGAGCTTGACGATTATGGCGCCGTCCCTTACCAGGGTTCTTTCCATCTCTTCAATCAGCTGCAGTTCATGATCAAAGTCATGACTGGAAATGGCATTGAAGGCGCGATCAACGATGGGTTTGGTATACCAGGAACCAAACATGACACTGACACTGCCGCGATTGGGAAGTGAACGCCAGAAGCGCCAGAAACGGGGCCGCTCACGCTCTTCATCAGATTCATCCCAGAACGCATGAGTTCGTACATCTCGCGTGTCAAACCAGCGATTGAGGCAGTCTACGACCTCTCCCTTGCCGGAACCTTCCACACCGGAAACGATGACGATCAGCGTCTTGCTCGTATTGCGCAGAGACTGCTGCAGATGCAACAGTCTGGAATGAAGAACCGGCTCGGCTGTCTTATACGCTTCCTTGCTGATGGATTGACCGACTTCTGCGGCTTCAAACAAGAGGAATCCTCAGCGTTGTGCTATGGGAATGGTTCTGGTCAGATCGTGGTTTTTAATCGGTAATTCGCGGATACGTTGACCGGTCAGAATATAGACGGCATTGGCCACTGCGGCCGCGATAGGAGGTGTCGCGGGTTCACCGAGCCCCCCCAGCGCTTCACCGGATTCCACGATATGTACCTGTATTTCCGGTGATTGCGCCAATCTCACCATTTCATACTCAGGGAAGTTGGACTGCGCGACTCTACCCTCGGCAATGGTGATCTCGCCGTACATGGCTGCGGTCAGGCCAAAAATGATACCGCTTTCCACTTGTTGTTCCACGGTATCCGGGTTGATTGCTCTGCCACAGTCGATAGCGCAGGTGACCTTGTGAACTTTCAACTGGCCATCTGCGTCGATTGAGACTTCCGCAATTTCCGCCACCACACTGCCAAAGCTTTCCTGCACCGCTATGCCCTGTGCCCGACCTTCAGGGAGATCGCGACCATAACCTGCACTCTCTGCCGCTACCTCAAGGACCTTGCGATGGCGCGGATGGTCGGTTAACAGCTGCAGTCTGAACTGGTAGGGATTGATGCCGGCCCGATGTGCCACTTCATCAACAAATGATTCGGTAAAGAAAGTCTGTTGCGAATGATCCACTGAGCGCCAGGCTGCTACCGGTACATGGGAAGCACTGTCGACAACCCGGATGGATTGATTGGCAATCGCATAGGGAATATGGGCAGCGCCAGGGGTCTGGATTGGTCCGGTAAACTTGTTCTCCCAGGCGGTCAGGTTACCGGCGGCATCAAATGCCGCACGGAAATTGCTGCTCACAGCAGGACGATAATAATCCTGCTGCATATCATCTTCCCGACTGAACACGGTTTTCACCGGCACATCGAACTGCTTTGCTATCAGGGTGGCATGATCGATCACGTTCCAGTTGAACGGCAGTCTGCGACCGAAACCACCGCCCAGATACACCGGGTGCATGGTCACGGCGTTCTCATCCAGGTCTGCCACCTTGGCGATACGTCCACGAATGCCGAGATTGTCCTGGGTGCTGGTCCATACATCAGCCTTGCCGTCGTGGAAATGGATGGTGCAGTTCATCGGTTCCATGGGTGCATGAGCCAGATAAGGCACCCGGTAACCGGCTTCGATTATGTCTGCTGCCGCTTCCATCGCGGCGGCTGTGTCACCCACTTTCTTGTCATTCTTGTCGTTGCCGGAAGCGAGATCCCGGTCATGCCGGGCAAAAATATCGGCACTGCTGACGCTTTCATTGCCGGTCTGTTCGAATTCTGCCTTGACCAGTTTCAGCGCTTCTTTGGCGCGCCAGTAATTGTCTGCCACGACTGCTACAGAGTCCTCCAGCTCGATAATTTTCACTACCCCGCGCCGGTTCAGTACTTCGCCGGCATCGACAGAAACCAGTTTGGCACCAAACACCGGCGACAGACGAATAGCGGCATAAAGCATGTCGTCACTGTGGGCATCAATACCATACATGGCCGTGCCATCAACCTTGGGCGGAATATCCGAGCGGGACATTGCCTTGCCCATGATAGTGAATTCGGACGGCTGCTTGAGGCGCGGATTCTCCGGCGGCTCCAGCAATGCGGTCTCGGCAGCCAGTTCGCCATAGCTGAATGAACGGCCGCTGGCATTGTGGTGCACATGACTCAGCTGTGCATAACACTCATCTGCCGGAACTTCCCAACGGCTGGCGGCGCAGTCGATCAGCATCTGACGCGCAGCGGCACCGGCAGTGCGCATGCCATATTCACCTGTAAACCTGACCGATGAGCTGCCACCGGTGATCTGGAAATTGCCGATCTCGGCAATCTTGAAGGCGGCAGCGCCAACCAGGGTCTGGAGAAAGCCCGGTAGCCCGAATTCACCGGCAAAGCCCTTGATGATCTCGCCGTTGGCAAACAGATCGTGCGCCGGCGCCTGTTCCACATTGACCAGTTCCCAGTTGGCGTCCAGTTCGTCGGCCGCCATCATGGCCAATGACGTATGCACACCCTGTCCCATTTCAGAGTGAGGTACGTAAACTGTCACGCGATTATCAGGATCAATTCGCAGCCAGGTGGTCAGATAATGCTGGCCGCTCTGACCCAGTTCTTTATTGACCATGCGATGGCGGCTGGGGCGGGTGGCGGAATAACCGATCAGTACACCGCCGCCAACTATCGCAGTGCTGAGCAGGAAACGTCGACGGGTAATTTTCATGTTGCGTCTCCTTTATGCCGTAGCCAGTGAACGAATAGCCTTGCGGATCCGGGGGTAGGAACCGCAGCGGCAAACATTGGTAATGGACTGGTCAATTTCTTCGTCGCTCGGCGAAGGATTACTTGCGAGCAGGTCGGTGACGGCCATTATGACGCCGGATTGGCAGTAGCCGCATTGCGGCACCTGATAATCAATCCAGGCCTGCTGCACCGCAGTAAGAGAGGGCGCGGTTCCGGCGGTTGCTGCCGCATTCAACGCCAAACCCTCGATGGTGATAATCTCGGCGCCTTCAACGGCACTGACC
Source organism: Pseudohongiellaceae bacterium (assembly GCA_040902165.1). GTDB lineage: Bacteria > Pseudomonadota > Gammaproteobacteria > Pseudomonadales > Pseudohongiellaceae > NORP240. The sequence continues at coordinate 426 of JBBDXV010000266.1, read as the reverse complement.
GGAATGACGCAGCTGCGCATGGCGACACCATTAACCTGCACGGTACAGGCGCCGCAGGCAGCGACGCCACAGCCGAACTTGGTGCCGGTCAGACCCAATTCATCACGTAATACCCATAGCAATGGCATTTCCGGTTCTATGTCGAGTTGCTGGACAATGCCATTTAGCTTGAAATTGGCCATGATTGAGTCCCTCCGGGGATGGGTTTTCACTGGATTGGCAGCATATACCTGATGGTCTTGTGCTTCAATCCAGGCCGGATTTTGGTAGTGTCTCAGTTTGAATTTTCACCGATGCTTGCCGGAAAGAAACCCACCGCGATGATCGGCACCGGGTGGCGGGCGGTGGCTCGCTGATCATCGTAAGAAAAATGTGAGACAGGCACCGGGTGGTATGAGGTGCTGCAGCAGACCGCGCCCGTCCCGG